>JBPOJC010000061.1:0-9210 GCA_052034135.1 Caldisericota bacterium
CAGCTACATATCTAATTGGTAGAAGTGTTCTTCCTTCTAAGATTATTGGTGCTACGTCCATTGTCATTAATTCATCATTTACATAATAGGTTGTTTTACCAATATAAAATTTGATTATTATAGTTTCAATTACTACCTCTTTCGGAAGTACATTGATTTCTTTCGTAATTTTAGACTCTTTATCAGCACTGTCTTTAACCACTAATGAAACATTGTATAAACCACTTTTTTCATATTTGTGGGTCACAATTTTACTTTTTGTGGATTCCCAACCATCTCCAAATTTCCATTCATAAGTTATAATATTTTCATCTGAATCAAAAGAACTTGATGCATCAAATTTTACTTCATCTCCTATATAAATTTTTAAAGGTGTATATGAGAAATTGGCATTAGGTGGTTTATTTGTGGAAACAGTTATCATTTTTTTGGATGTTGTTCCATAATAATAAATAGTTGCATTAATATTGTAATTTTCTCCTCTCTTTGTATCTGAAGTATCCCAGATAGTTTGAAAAACAAAGATTTTATCCTTTTCGAGATTTAAAAACTCTTTATTTATCTCTTCTATTGTTCCTTCTTTATCGAAAATTTTTATTACAACATTTCCGTCTGTTTTTTGAGCACCTTTATTAACAAATTCAAGTGTTAAGTTCAATTTATCTTTAGGTGTAAAATTTACCTTATCAACAGTAAATTTTGTTATTTCAATTAAAGGTAAACCAATAGAAAATTCTAATGATGTAGAATCATACTCAGTACCTTCTAAATCTTTAATTGAAACTTCAAAAAACATTTGTCCAGTAATTTTATTTTGGTTTTTCCAGATTAAATTAATTTTTCCCTTACCTCTTAAATCTTTTATTTCTTTAATATCAATACTATCCAATATTTCTCCATCATCTCTTTTGATACAGGAAGTTATTAATAAATCTTTACCTTCTTTGTCTGTATTTTCTATTTCAGTCTCAAGATTTATCTCTTCATCAATAGTGAAAACATTTTTATCCAAATATAGATAATTAATTTTTACAGGAGTAAATATATAATCGACATGAAATTCAAATTTTTTATAGAATTTTGCTTCTTTTGTTTCCCTATTGTAGAAAAGTGGAAAAATATATAACAGTAAATCTGTTGAGCCATCTGTATTTTCTGATATAGACCAGTCATAATCTAACTTAGGATACAAACCGATATCTTCATAAGGAGTCTCTGGGGGTAGTTCTTCATCTGGTGAAACTGAGTAATAATCAGGAATATTAAGATTAGTTAAAGTTTGTAAGTTTGTTCTATTAATCATTGAAACAGTCTGAATTTTATAATTTTTTAAATAATTCTGTTTATAAATTAAATAAGGTATTTGAGGTTTACCAGTTTCATTTGTATAGTGACAATTTTCAATTGATACAACATCATAATTTTCAATCTTTTCTATTTTAAGATCTGCAATATCGAAAATTAATTTCTCCTGTGGTGTTTCCCCTTCTGTTTTTATAGTAAATTTAACTATAACTGGTATTGAAACTAAACAGATTAATATAATAATTAATAAAATTCTAATTTTCATTTTATTCTCCGATTTTATTTTTTATCAAACTTTGGATCACCATAAAATTGATATTCAGTTGACCAATATCTTGAATTTTCAAACCATCTTTCGTGAGCGATACTCTGTCTTCTTTCTTTCCATGCTTCAGCAATAGTTTTATCCGGATGATTTAACCATGCACCAAAAAGTTTGTTAGTTTCCTCATCATTAGTAGCTTCAGTAATACAATTCGGACCTCCATAGGATATCTCAGTCGATCCTATATAAATACCAGCACCCTTAATTAACATCGTTTCTGCAAAATTATCTCCTGATGCTTCATATCTACCTGTACAACATGAAGCAGCAAAAATAAATGGAGAGGCTCTTCCAAAATTGATTCCATAAAGGCGTAACTCATATGTAGTTATAATATTAGCCCAACCTTCTGCTGGATTACACCAACCATGTCCCACATAGACAATTACATCTCTATCAGTTACATTATTTAAAAAGGCTTCTCTTCTTTTCTCATCTGCTGTTTCATTCTCATCATCATGATAACTTGAACCCTGCAGGAAATAAACTTCAAATTCACTTCCTAAATCTCCTTGATCATCATCTGCTAAATCCGCTGCAGTGCAGGTAAATCTTGATTGATAATTACCAACTCCACTTATAACCATAGCAGAAGCACAAGGAGAATTACTTCTACAAAATTCCTTTTCTCCTTTTTTTACTTTAAGACTTGTCTCTAAAGGTATTATTAAGTCATTTGCATCATTGCCAATAATTCTTCCAATACAAATCTCAGGGTGTATATCTTCACCGCCTGTAGATGCATAAGGTGAATCTGTCCAATGAATAGTATTATCACGACTATCATAATTACCATCCCAACAAGATACAGTAAATGTTGGAACAATTTCTGTTTCGCCAACAATAAGCAGATATCCATTTTGATTCCAATCCGGGCAAAGGTAATTTTCATAAATTCCCCAATTTCTAATTATATGTCTATAATCATCAGCTTTAACTGCTCTTGTTGTTGAAACAACAAAACCAAGAGTTCCATTTTTTTCTATAGCAAGTTCTGCCATTGTGGAAAGTAATTTATTGTACCAAATGATTTGATCTATATTATCAATATATAAATTTGTAGGGTTTGTAACTATTAAATAATCGGTAACATTGGTTAGAGAAGTAAATTCATTATTTTTATTGAAACATAAATCATAAATTAAAGGATAAGTGATATATTCTTCTCTATTATATCCATATTTATATTCTAATGGCTTACAACCTATAATGTGCTGATAATTTAGAGGCTCATCATATAAAATTGGAACAAGTTTATATATTATATCAAAATATTCATCAGGTCTTAATATGAAATCTAATTTCTCAAAATTCATAACTAAAGTTGGATCATCTGAATTTCGATGTTGTTCATTCGAATAATATAAATTCTCAATACTTACTTCCCATCCTGGATCTTCTTTTTTATATGGATTATGAATAAAGAATTTGATATCTGTTCCAACTTCAAAACCACAATGAGTATCTTTTAATTGTATATATCCTTTAGTATAATCAACATTTCCAGTGTTCTTAATTTTTAGATTAACTGTGTAATAATTTTCTGATGAATGAGTAACTTCTCTTGTTATTTCTACTATTTCTCTTGGAATAAATCTTCTATTAACATTAATTGATGCAGTACCAGTTCTTCCTGTTGAGTAATATGCAATAACTTTAATATTAGTATCAATCTCATTTTCTCTATTTGCTTGTGTAAATATATGTGAAATTTCATTTTCAAGAGGTAAAGGGGTGGGGAGAGAAGTATAACAGCGTTGTCTTGGAGGAGAACCAATGCAACTGGTAGAAGAGTAAATTTCAGAATAGATTAAATTATTATTGATATAATATTCAAGTCTTGTTAATCCTGCTCCTTCCTGGCAACCAATGTCTGGACATTCAACTCTAACTTTAATTCTTGTATCACCTTCTACAGTTTGACCTTCTTGTGGTTCAATAATATTAACGATTGGAGAAAATAGATTATTCATAACATTTCCTTCAATAACAGCAATACTCATATTTCCGAAGGCATCAAATGCATTTGCTGAAAAACTATGTAAACCATCAATCAAATTGACAGAATTTAATTGAAATTCATAAGGAAAAGAGTAATCAATAAAAAAGGGATTATTATCTATGTAGAAGACAACTCTATCGACTTTTTTATTATCCCTTACATTAGCTAATATAGTTGTTATGCCCAATATATTTTTGGGAACTTTTAAGTCAATGGTTGGTTTTTCTTTATCTTCTTCGTTAAGTGTTTTAAAATATTTCTCCTCACTTTTAGTAATATTTTCGCTTTTGTCTTTTGAACTAACATAAAATTCATAAATTGCCCCTTGTTTTAGATTCGTAATTTTAATCTTGTGGTTTATTTCATAATTCTTATCTTCTTCACTTTTATTAAGAATTCCTGTTTTTAAATCATAAAAAACCCTTGAATTGCTATCTTCATCTGTTTTCCATACAATTTCTGCTGAATTTTGAGTAATGTTTATTACATTTGGTCCATCAATAATTTTTGGTGGTGTTTCATCTTTCTCTTCACATATACATTCTTTTTCAAAAGAGTTATTATTTTCATTGCTCTCATCTATATTTTTACCGTTATCAACAATAACTTTTATTTTTAATTTTGAACAAGGAAGAATATATTTAAAAAAAGAAGTTGTAAATTTTTCATTAGGATTTAAAGGTTTTTCAATTAAAACAGAGTCTTTTAAAATACCATCAATAAGAAGTACAACATCAAAAGCTTTATCAACTTTTTCATCACCTATATTTATTATTGTGAAATTAATTACCTTTTTTTCAAAATTACATTCAATATTTTCAATAGTTAAATCAGGTTTTAATATTTTTTTACAAACAAAAGAAACTCCAGATAATTGATTTGCTGTAACATTAACAGATTTTTCATTCGGTTCGAAAGTGAATCCCTCTTTTGATGGTACAACCTTGTATGTACCAGGAATAAGAGTAAGTCCTGTCGAATACATATTTGTGTTATCGCTAAATCCACTTTTTACAAGAATATTTTTATTATCATAAATATCAACTTTTACATTTGGGCAACCTGTATCAACTTTAATACCCCCGAAAGATGGTTTAAAGACTTTTTCTAAGCAGTTATTTTTTTCATTAGATTCATTGATATTGTTATTTGTATCACAGCAAACTTTTACTTTATAATCACTTGTAGGTTCAACAAAATTGTAGGTTTTGAAATAAGCTTCATATTCTTGATTAGGAAGTAAATTTATTGAAAGATTGTCTTGAGCAACTTTGAGTCCGTTAAAATATAAAATATTTGCAAATGGAACAGGCGTAGAAGAAAAAAGAGAAGCGTTACCAATATTTTTAATCTTATAATAAACTCTATTTTCTGAAATTCTAATATCTGATACATTTAAATCTGGCTTTAATTCTTCATATTCTATCTTTGCATCAACCCAGCATGCCCAGTCTTGAGTTGAACTTTTATATGTATGTACGAAAAGAACAAAGTAACCTTTTTTCCCTTCAAAGGTTGATAAATCAATAGTTGCAGTTTTTAATATTCCATTATAACCTTTTAAATCACTACTCCAAACAGGGACTGGTATTTTTTTATCATCAAAAAAGATTTTTGCAACAACTCCATCACTTTTTGTTGCTCCTTTCATAAAACCAAATTTAATAATTAATTTTGCATTTGATGGAACTGTTAAAACTGGATATGTACCAGAAATTTCACCATTATCTACCCATTCAGGATGAGTTTCAAGAACCTTTGAGCATACTTTATTATCTTCCAAAGTTACATTTGTTCTCCAACAGGCAAATCCTCTCGAATCTACAGGGTTACTTGATATTTCACCTGGTTTTGAACCATAGAAAGGAAATGTTGTTTTTGCATTTCTCCATGTTGCTTTATTTGCATTTTGGACAAAGTCATAGAAAATTACTGAAGATGATAGTTTTTCTTCCCCTGATGCTAAATATAAATCTGAAATGATAAATAGAATTACTAAAATTGTTAGAATAGATTTAATTATTTTTACCACTCTAACACTCCTAAATTAGATTTTAGAAAAAAATTTCTTTACTTTTTTATGTAACTTTTAAACATTTTACTGCTTATAGAACCTTTTCCTATAATCTTTAGAATTATGTTAGTATTATAATTAAATAGCTTTACACGTTATCTGTGTGAGATACTATAACTCCGCTTAAGATTAAAACATTAATTTTTTAAAAATCAATATTTTTTAATAGAAATTTTTGCCCGATACTCAAACTAAAAAAGTGGCTTATATTTTTGTTTATGCTATTAACTATTTATTTAACAAGGTTAGAAGTAATTTTTGGATTTTTGGATTTGGCTCATATATTATAATGTCTTCCTTTAATGTCTTACAAATGATTGATTATCGTTTAAGTGAGTTTTATGGTTAGTGAACATGAATTAATTTTAAGGCATACATTAAAATAATGCCAAGAATAAATGTGATTATTGCAAGAGTAGATTTCTTTAAGTCTGGCTCTTTGTGAAGCTCTGGCACTAAGTCACTTGCTGCAATATAAATAAAACCGCCTGCTGCAATAGGGAGAAGGACGTTAGAAAAATTTCCAATACTTGTTGTTAGAAAATAGCCTATAAATACACCTATTATAGCTGTTAGTGCCGAAAGGAAGTTATAAAATAGAGCTTTTAATTTACTGAATCCTCCATAAACCAAAACTCCAAAATCTCCTATTTCCTGGGGAATTTCATGAAGTATTATTGCAAGTGTTGTTGTTAGCCCGAAACTTATATTCACCTGAAAGCTTGTTGCAATTATCATTCCATCAATAAGGTTATGAACTCCATCTCCTATTAGACTAAGGTAAGATACCGCATGAACATCACACTTTCCTTCTTCATGACAATGGCGCCAGTGGATATATCTTTCTAATATAAAGAAAATAATAAAACCTAAGATTGAATATAAAAATGTGAGAGTTATGTTGGATGATTTTTCAAGAGCTTCTGGTAATAGATGGAAAAATGCACCTCCTAATAGCCCTCCTGTTGCGAAACCAATAAGAATAAAAAGGATATTGTTCAGAGTTTTTTCATTTACTGATAGGAATATAATACCTATAAGAGAAACTAAACTATCTACTATACTTGCAACAATGGACCATAGGAATGCAATCATTTTAGCGAGGTTCCGAGTAATGCGCCATTATAAATTGCATTCTCCTCAAGTTCCTCCTCTATTCTAATAAGTCTATTATATTTGCATACTCGCTCAGTACGCGCTGGAGCACCACTTTTAATGTAGCCGCTATTTGTTGCAACAGCTAAATCTGCAATGAAAGTATCTTCTGTTTCACCTGATCTATGAGAAACTACATATTTGTAATTGTGATCGACTGCATATTTTATTGTTTCGAGTGTTTCAGTCAAAGTGCCAATTTGATTAAGCTTAATAAGTATTCCATTAGCAATACCTTCTTCTATACCTTTTGCAAATATCTCTTTGTTTGTAACGAACACATCATCGCCAATTATAAGTAATTTATCTTTGAATTTAACAGTAAATTCTTTCCAGCCATCATAATCATTTTCTGCTATTGGATCTTCAAAAGAATATATTGGATAAGAAGTTATAATCTTATCATAATAATCAATTAATTGTGATGAATCCTTAATTCCTACATCAGTTAAAATGTATTTACCATTTTCATAGAAACTCGATGCAGCTGCATCAATTGATATATATACATCTTTTCCAGGTTTGTAACCTGACTTTTCAATAGCTTCTAAGAGGATATCAATGGCTTCTATGTTTGATTTTAGGTTTGGAGCGAAGCCACCCTCATCTCCAACAGAAGTGTTCATACCCTTATCCTTAAGGATTGATTTTAATTTTGCATAAATCTCACAGCCTGCTCTTAATGCATCCTTAAAGGTCTTAAAATTAATTGGAACTATCATAAATTCTTGTATATCAAGATTATTGTCAGCGTGTTTCCCACCATTTATTACATTCATCATAGGAACTGGAAGAGTTTGTGCTTTAGCTCCACCAAGATGTTTATATAAAGGCATATTGTTAAAATTAGATGAAGCTCTTGCAGCAGCAAGGGAAACTGCGAGAATTGCATTAGCTCCTAATTTTGATTTATTCTTCGTCCCATCAAGGTCAATCATTGTTTTATCTATTGTTTCCTGGTCTAAAACTGATAGTCCCTTTAGTTTTGGCTTTATTATTTCATTTATTGATTCAATTGCTTTTAAGACTCCTTTTCCTCCAAACCTTTGAGGGTCGTTATCCCTTAGCTCGATAGCTTCTCTCATTCCAGTCGAGGCACCAGAGGGTACAGCAGCAATTCCGATTACCCCTCCTTCTAAAATTACTTCAGCCTCTACTGTAGGGGTTCCCCTTGAGTCAATTATTTCTCTTGCCCTTATATCCTTTATCTTATTATCCATTGTTCACCTCAATTTATCATTAACTTTAAAATTTATATTATACATTTAATTTTGCTAATCCTTAAGTTCTTTTGATATTATAATTAATAAGTTTCAAATCGCACTAATGATTCACACTCTCTCCGTCACCCTGAGGAGCATTTTTGAAAGCGACGAAGGGTCTCCTCATTTGTTTTCTAGTAGAGGCATGAATAAGAAAACAGATAGGAATATCTTTTTTACACTGAAAAGATTAAATGAGGAGATTCTTCGCTTCGCTCAGAATGACTGAGAGGAGTGGAGGATGACAAGTTACCTTCTGGATCCCCGATAAAAGAGTTCGGGAATGACCCCAACCCGTCACCCTGAGGAGCGTTTTTGCAAGCGACGAAGGGTCTCCTCTTTTTGAAGTGTAAAATACAGAGATTCCGTAGGACGTGTGCAAAATACGCACTTTCGGAATGACTGTTGGGGTGTGTCACCCTTAGTGAGCGTATCTTTAGTACGAGTGCGTCAATACAGCACTTTTTGAATGGCGTACTAAACGTCATTCCCACAACTTTCTTTGTCATTCCCATGTTCTCTGTCATTCCCATGTTCTCTGTCATTCCCGCGAAAGCGGGAATCCAGAAATCCAGAAAACGAAAGAAGCATAGATCCCAGATAGAGAAATTCGAGGATAAAAATCTACAAGGATTCCCGATAAATGAGTTCGGGAATGACCCCAACCCGTCACCCTGAGGAGCGTTTTTGCAAGCGACGAAGGGTCTCCTCCTTTTATAGTACCTGTCATTTCTCATCTTAAAAAATGGGAAAATTACTTCCCTGATATTACTAATTCTATTCCTGATGAAAGTAATCAACCTTTATCCCTTGAGCCAAAAACTCTTTCGCTTGATATGAAAGCAGGCACAGTTGAAGTATCTTTGGCTATCCCTATTCCTAAAACCACTGAATTCAATCCCTGGCTTATGGACTTTATTAACTACATCCTTGGCAAGTCAACTAATTCAATCTTTTTTAAACCCAACTTCCCGTTTTTTACAACTTAAATACCTGTAAACACTCATAGAAACTTAAAAAGTAATATTAAAATATTAATAAATGTAGTCTGTAAGTATATTAATAAATATTAATAAAATACTTGCAA
>JBPOJC010000072.1:0-4245 GCA_052034135.1 Caldisericota bacterium
AATCTGTTCTTTTTGTTCAGTGTGAGAATAATAAAATGGCAGATGATATTTATGGCTATCTGAATTCTTTGCCAGACCTAAAAGGCAGAGTTCTTTTGATTCATACTGACAGCACAGGAGAAGTTAAAAAATCCGAGATTCCAGAGCTAAGAGAAAAAGCTAAAAACGCTGATTCTCTTGAAGCAAAAGAAATGGCAATAGTAAGTACGATGATGTTAAACGAGGGTTGGGATGTCAGAAACGTAAACATTATTGTTGGATTAAGAGCGTTTTCTTCTCAGAGAAACATTTTGCCTGAACAAGTTATCGGTAGAGGTTTGAGGAAAATGTTTCCTGAGCTAAATCCTAATCCAAGCAAGTGTATTAATACTTTAGAGGTAATAGGAAATGACAATTTCTTGGGTTTGGTAGATATATTGGAGAAAGAGGAAAATTTTAAGTTGCCAGAGTTTGATATTAAAGAGCCGATTGTGCTTCCCACGATTCTTGTTGATATGAAGAAGAAAAAGAACGATATAGAGATTCCGATTTTAACTCCGAGAATAATCAAGAAAGAGCCAATTTTAGATAAAAAGCTGATTAAAAAATTGCCATCCCTAAAATTATCTTTAGAGAAATCAAAGAGCGAGATTGTTTACGAAGGGAGAGATGTTATTAAGGATATGAAAATGGTTGAGAAAAAATGGAGATTGCCAGTTCCAAGAAATTCAGGAAGTGTTATTGCTTATTACGCAGATATTATAAGACGAAACCTAAAATTGCCTTCCTCTTTTGCCGATTTTTATCCTTTGGTTAAAGAATATGTAAGGACGAAATTATTCAATAAAAAAGTTGATTTAGATAATCCCGAAGTGCTTTATACTTTGAGTTCTATCCAGGTTCAAACTCAATTGGTAAATCTTTTTGTTGAGAAATTCAAGGACCTTATCTTTAAAGAACAAGAAGTTAAGAAAATGGGAATAAAAAGAGTTTTGGATATGAGTCCTTTTGTCTGGGCAAAGTTAATTTATCCTGCTGACAAATGTATTTTGAATTATGTTCCTTGTGATAGCAATCTGGAGGTGGATTTTTCTAAGTGGTTGGATAAATTAGACGATGTGGATGCCTTTACAAAGATAGTGCCACCATTGGATTTCTTTTTAGAATATAAATCTGAAGAAAATCTTTTAAGAAGTTATTACCCAGATTTTGTTTTGAAGACAAAAGATGGTTACTACTTAATTGAAACTAAGGGGCTGAAGGGGTCGGAAGTAGAATATAAAGATAAAAGAGCGGTTCAATGGTGCAAGGATGCTACAAAGTATTCGGGTAAGAAATGGATATTTATCAGGATAAATCAAGACCAGTTTTATGATTTGTCTCCCAAAACAAACTCCTTTAAAGAGTTCGCTTCGGCGGCTAAGTAGAGATGAAGGATTTTGCTACTGTCTTGCATATTTTTAAATAATTAGCTATTCTAAGAAGTAGAGGTATAAAATAAATTATTATGAATAAACAAGAAATAATTAAAAAAATTGAAGAAGCGCGGAGTTCTCGACTTATCACTTATATTACGGGCGACCGTCAACCTTTTGCTACGAGGATTGCTGATGACATAATTCCTATTTTTAATCATCATTTAGAAAGTATGGGTCCTCAGAAGAAGATAAGTTTATTTCTTTATACCAGAGGTGGTGATATGGTTGCTCCTTTAAGATTGATAAAATTAATAAGAAGTTATTGTGATGACTTTGAAGTTATTGTTCCTTATAAATGTCATAGTGCAGGTACATTAATTGCTCTTGGGGCAAACAAGATAGTAATGGGGAGATTGGGAGAATTAAGTCCGATCGACCCTTCAACGATGCATCCATTTAATCCAGCTAATCCACAAATTCCTCAGAGAAAGCTGGAGATTAGCGTAGAAGATATTAATTCTTATTTTCTTTTAGCCAAAGAAAAAGCAGGAGTAAAAGATGAACAAATGGTGGAGATTTATAAACAATTGGGAGAAAAAATTCATCCTTTATCTTTAGGAAATGCTTATCGAGCAATTCGAATGGCAAAACAAATAGCAGAGAAATTATTAAGGATTCATATAAAAAATGGAGAAAGAATTGAAAAAATTGTTAAAGCAGTTACAAGCGATATTTGTATTCATGGTTACCCTATTACTCGAGATGAAGCTAAAGATTTAGGGTTAGAAGTTGAAGAATCTAACGCAGATTTAGAAAAGGATATATGGGGGCTTTATGATGTTTACGCCAAGGAAATGAAATTGGGTACTCCCTTTCATCCGTTAGAAATATTACAAGATAAAGAAATGGTAAAATTAAGATATACTGGAGCATACGTAGAAAGCAGTGATTTGTCCGACCAGTTTATTTTCAAAGGTAAAGTTCAAAAAACTATTAGGGATAACAAATCTGCGATTGATATGAAGATTGACTCCCAAAAATGGGAGAAAGTAAAATAATAAACTACTAAATTTTATGGCTATTTATCAAACAACAGCAGATGTTATGGGGGAATTGTTAAATTCTTCCAAATTGGAGAAGGAATATACTGGGGAGGAAGCTGTTGGTGTAGAGAAAAATTTAATAAATGGAACAATAGAGACATGGGGAACTTTAATATTTCCCGATGCTGGAATAACTTCCCCTTCTGTTTCTGTTTATCCTCCAGTAGAATCTTTACAGGAAGAGGCTTTAGTTTTGCCGCCGCGATTAATCGATCCTCAATATGGAAGTGTTGAGCTCGAAGGGAATTTACAGAAGCTTGCAGAAAAGGCGCCAGGAATTAAGAGGGTTTGGGAAATTACAAAAGGTTTACCTTCCTTAACAGATTTTCTTTCTGAGGAACGTGAAAATGAATAATATTTTTGGAAAATGGCAAAGTATTTTCTTGAAAGTAGCGCTTTTATCAAGCGATATAAAACAGAGTCGGGTTCTGATTTTGTGAATAAAATATTTACTGAAGAAAATGAACTTTTTTATCTAAATCTTGCTATTGTAGAAATTCGTAAAGTTTTTTATCGTCTATACAAATGGAATCAAAATCTGGAAGGGGACGCAAAGATTACAGAAAACGAGTTTCAATATCTGGAATCGCAATTTGCTCTTGATTTATTAGCGATGAGAAGAGTTGAATTTACAGATGAGATGGTAGAAAAATCTATTAAAATTCTTGAAAGAGTGTGGCTTAGATCGGCTTTTGATTTAGTTCAAGTTGCAGCCTTTTTAATTACAAAAGAGATTTATCCTGATTTAGTTTTTATTTGTTCTGATAAAAGAAGCAATCTTGTAGAAGCTGCGAAATTATTTGTTATCGATGCAGAAGAGGTCAAAATTCCTGAGAAAGAAGATGGGGAAGCATTGATTTGATATTTTGCTTTCTGCTAAAATAGAATAGGCTCTTTTTGAAAATATAACCTATGGTATAGTAACCGCTTAATGAAAGCAATATAATCTCGCTTCGAAACCTCCTATGCCTCTGGACTATCACAAAAGTGTAATATGTGTGTGCACATTACCATTTAGAAATGTCCTACTTTAGTTGTGTTTTTCTCTTTGCATGCCTTTTCTTTATTAAGCGAAAATTTCTTCCATGGATAATCAATTGGTGATTTCCAGTCTGATTTCTTTCTAGTAATAGTAATTAATTGAACATTTATTTCTCTTTGAGGCCTTGAAGGAAGAAGAAATGAGTTAAGCAAGATGTCTTTCTTCTTGATTGATATTTTACCGTCAATATTGGTCTGTTGATTTTCTTATCTATCAATTCATTGATTGTTTTTGATCTTCTGATTTCTTCTTTTGTCATAGTAATTGTTTCTTTTTCTTTCATATTCTTTCATATATATACATATGTATTAATTATTATTAATACATATATACACTAAAAGTTGTTACTAGGACATTTCTATTTTGTTCTAGGTAGGACACTATCATATTGCCACTATACAAAAGAATTTGACATTTAAAAAAGGAAATATATAATACTAAGTTATAAAACAAATATGTCGTCAGAAATAGAACGGTTTATAAATAAAAAAGATTTCAATTTTATTAAAAGCTTTGCACAAAAAAAAGAAACTCCATTTCTCTTAATCAACCTTGCAAAAGTATCAAAAAACTATAATCATCTTAAAAAAAGTATTCCTTTTGCCAAAATATACTATGCAATCAAGGCCAACCCTCAAGAAGAAATTTTAAAAACTTTGATAAAGAAAGGTTCTTGTTTTGATGTCGCTACAATTTTTGAACT
>JBPOJC010000054.1:0-5850 GCA_052034135.1 Caldisericota bacterium
TCAAGGAAAGACTTGGAAGAATTATGATAGGTTATTCTTTTGAGGGTAATCCTGTATTTGCCAAGAGTATGGATGCAGAAGAAGCAATGGCTGTGCTTTTAAAAGATGCAATAAGACCAAATGTTGTGCAAACTCTTGAAAACAATCCTGCTATAATCCATATGGGACCATTTGGTAATGTTGCAACTGGCTCATCAAGCATTGTCTCCATTAAAGTAGCTCTCGAAAAAGCTGAAATGGTAATTACAGAAGCTGGTTTTGGTGCTGATTTAGGTGGTGAAAAATTCTTAGATATTGTATCAAGATTAGGGAACTTTTACCCACACACTATTGTAGTTATGGCAAGTATTCAGGCGCTTAAATATCATGGTGGGCTACCTGTTTCTGCTCTAAAGAGTGAAAATTTAGACGCAATAAGTCGTGGAATTGAAAACTTAAAGATACATCTTGAAAACATGTCTTCTTTTGGAGTACCTATAGTAGTTGGTCTTAATAAGTTTAATTCTGATACCGATAAGGAAATTAACCACACTTTAAATTTAATTGAGAAATTAGGTTTTAAAGGAATAGTTACAGACCCATATAATCGTGGCGGCGAAGGATGTATTGAAATGGCTAAAGAAGTAATAAAGTTAGCTCAATCCACCATAATAAAAACAAAGAACTTTGTATATGACCTTGATGAACCTGTTAAAACAAAGATCGAAAAAATTGCCAAAAAAATTTACAGAGCAAAAGATGTAAAATATACCCGTAAGGCATTAAAAGATATCGAAAAACTAGAATCCATAGGTTTCGGTAACTTACCGATATGTATTGCAAAGACACAATATTCCCTATCTGACAATCCAAAACTCTTGACTTTAAATAATAATGATTATGATATAAATATTGAGGAGGTAAATCTCTTCTCTGGAGCTGGTTTTATTGTCCCCATTGCTGGGAGCATAATGACAATGCCAGGGCTACCCATGAAACCAAATTCATCTAACTTTAAAATCGACGAGGATGGTAATGTCTCCGGTGTAGAGTAAACAAAATGAAAAAGAAGTTTTTGACTATAACAATTTGCATTTTAATTTTCTTTGGAGCTTTCTCTCAACCCTATTCTAACATAAGTAGCACTGAAGCAGCAGAATCATTAGTTACAAAAATAGCTTTTTTAGATTACACTTACGACTTAAAAAGAATTGAAGGAGAGCTGAATAATTATAAAAAATTAAACATTATTAACGATTATAAAGCCTTTAATGAACTTGATGCTGTAAGTATAACTGCTAACGAAGATACAATTAATTCTTTAGCTAAATCCCTACTTCCTAAGGCAAAACTTATAAATAACTTTGAATTTAAAGCTCTGCCAGTAATAGTAGATAGTGAAAGAGAAACAACAAATAATCAAATTTTGTGGAACTTAGAAGATATAGGCGTAAAAGACCTATGGGACAAAGGAATCACAGGAAAAGGAATTAAAATTGCAATTCTTGATACAGGTATAGATCCAGAGCATTCAGCACTTAAAAATAAGTTAGTAAATTGGGCAGAATTTTCCGCGTCTGGATCAATGATATCTGATAACAAACCATATGATAGTGACGGCCATGGAACACATGTTTCAGGAATAGCAGCTGGTGGATCAGCATCTCTTCCTCTCGGAGTTGCACCAGATGCAAGCTTAGCAGTTGGCTTAGTAATCCCTCGTGGTGGAGGCACTTTCTCACAAATTTTAGGAGGGTTGGAGTGGGTTTTAGACCCTGATAATGATCCTTCAACAGATGATGCACCTAAAGCTGTTAATATGTCTCTTGGAGCAATAGGTTATTATAAAACATGGACTAAAGTTTTTGAGAAATTGCTAAGCCATAACATATTACCAGTATGCGCCATAGGAAACGAAGGTGATGGATTAAGCTCGAGCCCCGGAAACTCTCCTAACGCAATTGGTGTTGGTGCTTACGACGAAAATTCAGAAGCAGCTTTATTTTCATCTGGAAATGATAGAATTACATGGGATGAAGAAGACTTATCGGCTACTTACATAAAACCAGATATTTCTGCACCCGGAGTACAAATATACTCTTCAATTCCTGGAGATAAATACGAAAAATGGAGTGGTACCTCCATGGCTACTCCGCATGTTACTGGAGCAGTTGCACTATTAATGCAAGCATTCCCTCTTGCTTCGGCATATGATATGATGTATTTCCTTAAAGAGGGGGCCGTGGAGGCAGGCAAACCTGGTGGAGACTCAAGATATGGATTTGGTAAATTAAACCTAACAAATAGTTATCAATTATTATCAGAAAGCAAAAGAATTTATGGTAAAATTTCAAACTATAGAACTGGCTTCAATTTATATAATTCTGACCTAAACCTACCTATTTATGTAGATAAAAACGGAAATTATTCCACTTACCTTCTTCCGGGTTCATACAAATTTGAGCTTAACTATAAAGGTAAATTAATAAAAACTACAATAATAAATGTTAAAGATAGTAATCTGAATATAGATATACAAGCTCCCTTAGAAAAAAGAATCCAATTTGAGGGAACTGTAAAAAGCGAAGATTGTAACGAGCCGCTAAAAGCAAAAATTTTTGTAGGCGAAGAACAATACAACTCTCAAGATAATGGAAGATTTTCTCTAAATTTAGATTCTTTAGAGACAGTAACGATTTTTGCTTCTGGTTATGAAAGTAAAGATATTAACTTAAGTAATGTAAATGGTTATTTAAACATACGCCTTAAAAAATCATCAATTCTTTTAATTGAAGGGGTTTCGCAATATATCACAATCACAAATCCTCCACGTCTTGCAAGGAACTACTATTTTGATGCATTGAATAGCCTAAATAAATGCTACACCTACATAAATGCAAGCAAAATCTCTTTAAACTTCTCTGACCTTAAAAATTATCCCTTAGTTATTTATTTTTGCGACAGTGGTGGCATATCTTCTGAAGAAGAAGTAGAGCTTGCAAAATACCTCGATAATGGTGGAAGGTTGCTCATAACAGGAAGATTAATTTTAACCTTGGAGAATTACTATAGACAAACATTCATAAATAAATATTTTAATGCTTCCAGTAAAGAATCTATGAGCTTTCCGTCTGTTTGTGGATTTGAAAAGAGCAAAGAATTTAAAGATTTTCTGTTTTCACTTTCAGGAGACAACGGGGCGAATAATCAAGAGACATGCGATGTTATAACCGTTGGTGATAGTAACATTGTTGAACCAATTTTACAATATGTCGAATATAAGAAAGAAAAATATGCAGGAATAAAAGCTGCAAATGGAATATATAAAGGAGTTTTGCTTGGTTTTGGCATTGAAGGTATTGGCTCCAAAACACAAAGAGTAGCTCTGCTTAATAAAATATTGGATTGGTTTGACTCTTCTAAAAAACTTGATTGCATTCTACCGCCTGATTCCAATTTTAGGATCAATGTCATAAGAGCAGATAATAAACAATTCTCCATTTTTACAAAGGGAGAGAGATTTTCTATTAACAATCTTGAACCTTACAAATACAGATTTGTTTTTGAAGGATATGGATATCAAATATCTCAATATGAGATTGATTTAAGTAAATACGATGTATGCCAATTAGAGTTGCATCCTGAAAAGTCTCCATTTTATAACGTAAATATCTCCCTAAAAGATATCGACTTAAATTCTGCATTTGCTGACATATTTTACATGGGAAAAAGCATAAGTCTTTCTGAATTTAACCCCAAAAATGTTTTAACTTTATCGTTGCCTTTTGGATACTTTGAAATCCTTATTGTTGCAAAAGAATTCTCGCCAAAAGTAATAAGAACAAAAGTTGATGGTAGTAGTGACCTTGATTTTGAAATTAAAATGGAAAAAAACCCAAAGAAAGTTTTACTTGTTGATGATACTACCACAGGAAACTACTTTATAGATAATTATTTGAGAATAGGAGATGCTTACTCTAAAACACTTTCATTGTCCAAAATTGATTACGATGCATGGATCATATCAAAGGACGGTAATCCTACATTTTTCAATTATCTCCCTTACAGTATCATCCTATATGTAACTGGCAGAAACTCTTATGCCCTTTACAAAAAAGAAAGCAGAGAGGAAGTTGCTAAATATCTCGATAATGGCGGAAACATTGCAGTATGTGGAAATACATTTCACTTAACTGCGCGAGATACAAAATATTTGGAAGATTATTTTGGAGTTACTGAGAATATTAGCAATATACGGGAAAGCACTTTGATAGGTTCTTCAGGTACGAAATTCAGTGGACTAATTTTTGATCTGTTTGATCCATTAGTTGATGGAACAACTTATATAACTTATCCAGCATTTAATCCAGTAAAATATGGTGTTACGCCACTCCTTAAATATTTAAATGGTGGTGAAATATCTACAGTTCTTTATGATGAAGGAAAATTTAAAAGCATTCTTATGCCTTTTGGAATTGATAATGTTTTTAGCTCTGATGTAAGACAAAAAATAATTATAGGGTTAGTTTACACTTTATCGGGAGAGGATAAAATTCTATCAAACATCAGCTATAAACCTAAAAACTAATTTATCATCAATAGGTTTAAGTTCTGCCATGTGATAAGATATGGCTTTTATTTCCCGCTTCATCTTTTTAAATTTTTTAAAGCGGGCAGATATATGAGCTTTGAGCTGAGAATTGCATTTCCAGTCTTTATCAATTGATATATTTACATGGACAAGATATTTTTCTCTTACAATAGCTTCAAAGAGCACTTCGTTTAGAAACTCAATAAGTATATCATCTATTGAACCTTCAAACTCAAAAGCTTCTTCTTCTATAGAGCTATATGAATCAACAATTCCAATATATTCAAGTATTGCAGAGGCCGAATCAGCAAAGATTTCATTTAAATCTCTGCCAATTACTTCAAAATACAAATCCGCTGAATGTTCAAGTTGTCTATACATACAAAAATAATATAACCTTTTTTTAATAAAATTTCCATTTAACCTTATTTACTTTTTTCATATTCTTGCTGCGTTCCGACATACACTTGCAGAAACTGTGGTAAATTATACATACACCTCCATGAGATAAAAAAATCGACAGAAAAGTGGTTGTCCAAAAATGTGTGCTGGAGTCGGAGCTAATAATGATACAAAGATTTCCAAAAAGAATAAAATTGGTCTGGATCCCCGATAAAAGATTTCGGGGATGACAGTTTGTAGAGGTTCAGGGATGGCTGCCCCCTCCGTCACCCTGAGGAGCGCTCATTTTAGCGACGAAGGGTCTCCTTCTTTTACCCTCATGCGAAATAAGGTCAAACATTAATAAAAAGTAACATACAATAATGTCTGTTTTACACTGAAAAGACAGATGAGGAGATTCTTCGCTTCGCTCAGAATGACGGGGTGGTGGTAGGAGATCCTTCGCTTACGCTCAGAATGACGAAAAAGGGAAGGGAGCGTATCTTGTATTTTGCTTCGTAAGGATCTCCTCTTCTCTGTATCCTTACAGATATATTCGGGAATTACAATAAACAGACAAGAATGTTTGTAATATAAGAAAAATAAGGAATGGATCCCCGATAAAAGATTTCGGGGATGACAAAGAGAAAAGAGGAGATTCCTTAAGTACATGTGCAGTAATACCACACTTTCGGGATGACAAAAATAAACCCTCCATAATATATATTGGGGTAAAAAAGACAAATTTGTCATTCCAAAATACAAAGGAATTAAAGGAATTAAAAAAGGCTGGCAGCTACCTACTCTCCCAGTTGGTTTCCCTAACAAGTACCATCGGCCTTGATGAGCTTAACTTCCGTGTTCGGAATGGGAACGGGTGTTTCCTCATCAGTATTGCC
>JBPOJC010000003.1:0-20845 GCA_052034135.1 Caldisericota bacterium
ATTTAAGATCATTTGAAAGTCTTCTTAATAAAGGAAGAGAAGCATTGAAAGAAGTAAGTGATATGGTTAGCAATGGAACCATAAAGGATTATGAAAAGGTTATCAGAAGAGCAGAAAAGAAGTTATCGAGAACTAATGCTTCCCAATATTTTGATTTTGAATACAAAAACGGTGAATTCAAATACTGGGAAAAAACAGAACTGATTGAAAAATCACTCAACTTATGTGGATATTACATTCTTTAAACAACATAAAAAGGATCTATCTGAAATAGAAATTGAAAATAAATACAAAAGCCTTCAAGAGGTTTTGGAGAGCATGGAGAGACCTTAAAGATATAGTTGAGATAAGGCTTCTTCTTGTATTTAACATATCACCTTTTGATTACAAGAAAGACAAACTATACTGTAGTATATAACAAAAAATAATTAGCTGATTATATCAGGGTAAACATTGGTTAGTTTGGGAAGTTGGGATAAATGAGTTCGGGGATGACAAAAACAAATGAGGAGATTCTTCGCTTACGCTCAGAATGACGGAGGGGGCGACCGAAGGAACTCCTTGCGTGTCATTCCCGCGAAAGCGGGAATCCAACCATCCCCGTCACCCTGAGGAGCATCTTTCCAGCGACGAAGGGTCTCAGTATTTTAATAGCAATGAATGACTATACTACTTATTAATAATGATTGTAAAAACAAAAATTGGTCTGGATCCCCGATAAAAGATTTCGGGGATGACAAAAACAAATATAAATAATAAACCTTTCATAATATATAGTGGGGTAAAAAAGATAACTTTGTCACTCCTAACTAAATATAAAATAAAAATTGGTTTGGATTTCCTAATAATTAAGTTCAAGAATGACAGATACCGAGAACCCTCAGTAGGAGTGGAGTAAAACCGCACTTATGGAACATAAAAATAAAAAATTTTATTTTCTTTAAGAGTATATCCTTGACATTAAATATTTCTCAATATATAAATTATCAGAAATTTTGATAAACTATTAATATATATTTAGGAGGTAATTATAAGTTTAAAGTACCGAATTAATAATGAAATTAAAACTAAAGAAGTGCGCCTCATTGATGATGAGGGAAAGCAAATTGGAATTGTAAGCACTAAAGATGCGATCGAAATTGCAAAAGAAAAAAGGCTTGATCTTGTCGAAATAGCACCAAACAGTAATCCTCCTGTTTGCAAGATAATGGATTACGGCAAGTTTATTTATGATTCCGACAAGAAGATGAAGGAATCCCGAAAAAGGCAGCT
Organism: Caldisericota bacterium; assembly: GCA_052034135.1. Taxonomy (GTDB): domain Bacteria; phylum Caldisericota; class Caldisericia; order UBA6126; family JAGPKI01; genus JAGPKI01. Next base: position 1,273 of record JBPOJC010000003.1, read on the forward strand.
CGGGACAGATCTTAAAACTGTTAAATTTAGGTTAAGTATAGGAGAGAGTGATTTAAATATTAAAAAGCAGCAAATTATAAAGTTTCTTGAAGCTGGCAATAAAGTAAAAATTATTGTGATGTTTAGAGGAAGAGAGATTCTCTACAGCAGTAAAGGCTTCGAGCTACTTGACAATGTTTTTGAAAGCATAAAAAATGTTGGTAAATTTGAAAGGAAACCAAAGATCGAAGGAAGAAATTTAACAGCGATAATTTCCCCAATCCCAAAATCGGAAGCAAAAAGGAGTTAGGAAATGAAGTTATATTCGCGTAAATCCGCAAAAAAAGGTTTAAAGTTACAGGTAGTGGAAAAATTATGAGATTACCTGCAGGGCATAGCCATCACCTTGAGAAGAAAGACTCAAGGAAAAAAGTAGCTCAACTCAGGCAGGTAGAAGTTAGTAAAAATGATTTAAAAACTGTAAAAGAAATTATTCGATAAATTTAGTATATTAAGGAGTTCATAGAATGCGAATAAAAGGTGGTACCACTCGTAGAAAAAGAAGAAAAAAAATATTAAGAAAGACGAAAGGTTATAAAGGGGCAGCCAAAAATCGTGTAAAAGTTGCAAAAGAGGCCGTAATGAAGGCCGAGCGTTATGCTTATATCAGTAGAAGACAAAAGAAAAGAGATATGAGAAGTCTCTGGATACAAAGAATTAACATAGCTTTAAGAAATGCCGACCCTGATTTATCCTATTCAAAATTCATTAATGGTCTAAAAAAAGCTAATATCGACTTGAATCGTAAAATGCTTGCAGATATGGCAGTTAATGATAAAGAAGCATTTTTAAAGGTAATTGAAGTAGTCAAGAATAGCCAACAGGTATAACAAGTGAATATACCGAGTTTTATGATTTATGGGTAAATATTTTGGCACGGATGGAATAAGAGGAATAGCAAATATAGAGCTTAACCCCGAATTAAGTTTTAAAGTAGGGAGAGCGCTATCTTTGTACATTCAAAAACAGTTCTCTAAATGTGGATTAGTTGGAATTGGAAAAGATACAAGGCTTTCAGGAGATATGATTGAAAGCTCGGTTTTGTCAGGACTGCTTTCTTCGGGAGTATCGTGTAAATTATTTGGGATTCTTCCAACACCGGCTGTTTCAAGATTAACTAATTTAATACACTGCGAGGCAGGTATTGTAATTTCTGCCTCGCATAATCCAGTTTCTGATAATGGCATCAAGATATTTGATAAGTTCGGGTTTAAGTTTAGCGATAAGGATGAAGAATTAATTGAAGAATTGATTGATTCATACTCGAATTATTCCTTAGCAAACAGCCATGAAATTGGAAGAACTTTTATTGAAACCAACTCTCCTCAAATATATGTTGAATCTGTATTAAGTGAATTTAAGGATTTGAATTTAAAGGGCTTAACTATACTTGTTGATTGTGCTTTTGGTGCAACATATTTCACAACCCCCTACGCCTTAGATAAACTTTCTGCAAAAGTAATAAGTGTAAACTCTTCTCCAAACGGAGCAAATATAAACGTTAATTGTGGTTCTACGCATCCGGAATTTATCTTAAATTATGCTAATTCAAGCAAAATTAATTTTGACATTGCTTTTGCTCATGATGGTGACGGAGATAGAGTAATAGCTTTATTGCCTGATGGTAGAGTTATCGATGGCGATATGATTATGTCTCTTTGTGCAGTGTATAAAAAAAGGAATTCAAAGTTGAATAACAGAATTGTCGTTGGGACTATAATGTCCAACAAGGGGATCGAAGAGTATTTAAAAGAAAATGATATAGAATTCGTAAGGACAAATGTAGGGGATAAGTATGTTCTCCGTGACATGATTAGGCTAAATGCGGAGATCGGTGGCGAGCAATCCGGTCATGTAATATTCCTTGAAAAAGTGAAAACAGGCGATGGTCTTGTAACTATGCTTGAATTTCTTAATATTTTGGTAAAAACAGATTTTAAAATTCTTGATGAGCTTAAAAATATTAATTTTTATCATCAGAAATTAACAAATGTTAAAACTTTGAATAAGGAAAGGGTTTTAAATTCCCAGCTTCTTAAAGAAACAATTGATAAACTAACAAAGGATTATAAAGATTTAAGAATAAATGTTAGACCCTCTGGGACAGAGCCATTAATTCGAATATTTGCTGAGGCAAAAGAAAAAGATATAGTCAATAAGGCTATAGAAGATTTAAAGATAATAATTGATTCTTTAGCATAAAAATTTTATTATTAATATATTATGTCATTTGTTCATTTACATAATCATTCTGAGTATAGTCTTTTGGACGGGCTCAATAGAATTAAAGACTTGGTCGAGGTTGCTAAGAGGTATAATATGCCTGCAATAGCAATTACCGATCATGGGGTAATGTACGGAGCTATTGAGTTTTACAATGAGTGCATAAAAGAGGGCATTAAACCAATAATTGGCTGCGAGCTATATATGGCTAAATCCCACAAGCAGAAGGAATCAAAGCAGGACGCTGAAAACCAGCATATTTTACTCCTTGCAAAGGACTATACTGGTTATCAGAATCTTTCAAAACTTGTTTCAATTGCACATATTGATGGTTTTTATTATAAACCAAGAATAGACCTTGAGCTTCTTTCTCAATACAGCAAGGGACTAATTGTTTTAACTTCATGCGTAAAAGGTTTAATTCCATCTTATCTTCTTGGGGGTAACACCACTCAAGCTTATGAAACAGCCTCTAATTTGAAATCATTGTTTGGTAATGACTTTTACATAGAATTGCAGGATCATGGGCTTAAGGATGAGAAAAAAGTAATTCCTCTTCTCATCAAGTTAGCAAAAGATCTTGATATTCCTCTCGTTGCATCCCAGGATGCCCACTATCCCAACAAAACTGATGCCCATGCTCATGATATATTATTGTGCGTTCAAACTCTCAAAGATTACGATGATAAAGATAGACTTAAATTCGAGACCGAAGAATTTTATCTTAAATCTCCTGATGAGATGAGAGAACTATTTGGAGAAGTAGAAGAAGCCATAACAAATACTTTAGCAATTGCCGCAAAGTGTAATTTAAAGTTTGAATTTGGAAAAATGCATCTTCCAAAGTTTAGCCTTCCCGATGTTCAGACAGATGAAGAAAAATTTTTATACTTAAAGTCTTTATGCGAAAAGAATTTACCAAATTTGTATGGCGAAAATCCAAATTCAACTGTCTTGGAAAGGCTTGATTTTGAGCTTGATACAATCAGAAAGATGCAGTTTGTTGACTATTTCCTTGTTGTCTGGGATTTTATGCGATTTGCAAGAGAGAATGATATAGCAGTTGGTCCTGGCAGGGGTTCAGCGGCTGGAAGTATTGTAAGTTATCTTTTGAACATAACAGGTATTGACCCCCTTGAATATAATCTCTATTTCGAGCGATTTTTGAATCCTGAGAGAATTAGTATGCCCGATATAGATATAGATTTTTCAGATGAAAGAAGAGATGAAGTAATTGATTATGTAAGGAAAAAGTACGGACAGTATAAAGTAGCGCAGGTAGCAACATTTGGAAAGATGGAAGCAAGAGGGGTTTTACGTGATGTTGCAAGGGCTCTTAAATATACGTATGGTGAAGCTGATAAAATAGCTAAAAAAGTACCCCAAGGATTAAGTTTGGATGAAGCTTATACTGCTGTCCCAGAGTTCAGGGAGATAATTGATTCAAGCTCTAACAACAAAGAACTTTTTAATATTTCAAAAGAACTTGAAGGGCTTTCAAGAAATTTTTCCGTCCATGCAGCTGGAGTAGTTATAGGAGATGAAGAACTATGGAATTATATTCCTCTTCAGCTCGACAAAAATAAACACATGGTTACTCAATATGATAAAGATGCTATAGAGCAGCTTGGTTTGCTAAAGATGGATTTTTTAGGCTTAAGAACTTTATCAATTATTGATTCTTGCTCAAAATTGGTTAAGGAGAGCACTGGAACCGAAATCAATTTTAATAAACTTCCTCTAAATGACGAGAAAACTTATGAACTTTACAAGAATGCGGATACAGCTGGGATATTTCAGGTAGAAAGCAGAGGAATGAGAAAGATCCTAAAAGATTTAAATCCTGAAAACATAGAGGACATTATTGCGGTAATTGCTCTTTATAGGCCTGGACCTCTTAACCTTACAGAAACATTTATTCACAATAAATTGCATCCAGAGGATATAACCTACCCTCATCCAGATTTAGAGCCAATCCTTAAAAAAACTTATGGAATATGTCTTTATCAAGAACAAGTTATGGAAATTGCAAGGAAGATGGCTGGTTTCTCCCTTGGCGAGGCTGATATCTTAAGAAAAGCCATGGGTAAAAAGAAACCAGAATTGATGTTCGAGAAGAGGGATGAATTTATTACAAGAGCAATTGAGAATGGTTACTCCAAGGAAGTTGCATCTAACGTGTTCAGTGTGCTTGAATATTTTGCTGGGTATGGCTTTAATAGAGCTCATGCTGTAGCCTATGGATTTATTTCTTATTGGACAGCATATCTAAAGGCTCATTATCCTCTTTATTTCTTCACTGCATTGTTAAATAGCACAATAGGAAATGAAGCAAAAACTGAAGAGTATTGTAGCGAGTGTAGAAAAAATGGAATCGATATTCTTCCGCCAAGCATTAATGAAAGTGAACCTCTTTTTATTGCCGAAGGTAATTCAATAAGATACGGCTTACTTGCAATAAAAAATGTTGGAGAAGCAGCAATCAAAGCAATTGTAGAAGAAAGAAAGAAGAGAGGTAAATTCAAGAGTTTCTCTGAATTTTTAAGTAGAATAAAAAAGGGAGCTAATAAAAAAGTAATCGAATTTTTAATTAAAGCTGGAGCATTCGATGAATTAGATAAGGATAAATCAAAACTTCTCTCAAGCTTTCAAGGTGAGCAAATTGAAGAGGTAAGTTTGTTTGGCGATTTTGCATCCCTTAATGGATCAACTAAAAAAGAAGAAGCTCCTCAGGGTATTGATGTTCACTTAAATTCAAATTACGAAAGGGAAGCTTTGGGGTTTTATCTTACAAATCATCCATTAAATTCATATTTAGAATTTTATAACTTTGATACCTATAAAGTATCTGATATACCAGAAATTTCTGGAGATGAGTCAGAGATAAAATTATTCGGGCTTCTCTCTGGAATAAGGTATCCTAAAAAGAGAGAAAATGGAAATTTTGGCTTCCTATCGTTTGAAGATATGACAGGTTCAGTTGAAATAATGGTTTCTGGAAGTTTGCTTGAAGAAGCAAATAAATACATCGATAAAGATGGAGCCGTATTAATAAATGTAAAAGTAAGGAAAAGCGATGATAATTTAAGATTAAGCTTACAAGGAATTGACAGATTTATCTCAAAACATACTTTTGAAAAAGAAAAAAACGAAACTGCTGTGCTCAATTTAAAATTAAACTATACACTATTGAGTCCAGACATGATAAAAGTTTTATTAACTACTCTATCTCGATATAAAGGGACTAATCCTGTGAAAATTATCCTAAGAAAGGACAATTTTGAGATAAAATCTATTGCTGGTAGCAAATTCTGGATTAGCAAAGATAAGGAGGCTTTGGAAGAATTAAGTAAAATTTTAGGTAAAGAGAACGTATGGTGGGAAAAGTGAGAAAGTTATTTTATTCAACACGCTTTCGGGTAATAATTATTATGATTGTTATAACCATATTAGGTAACTCTGTACTTGGTTTTTTACTTTCAAGGGAAGCCTCTCAAAAACTTATCGAAGGAAAGCAAGATGAGCTTTATACTCAGGCAAAACTTCTTTCAAAAATTTATTTGACGCTTATAAAACCAAGAATAGAAATGCTTGCCGAGGAGCAGTTTAAAGCACAAAAGGGCGGAGATAAACGAAGTTATGAAGAAATTCTAAAAGATGTCAGGGAAAATTACCTTGAAACGCCTTTGAGAGATTACACAAAAGCATTAAATGAGTCTTTCGAAGAATTAGGTGCAGGCTTTTATTTCGCTGACCTTGGAAGAGTTCTTGCTTTTGAAAGCAATGAGAAATTTTTGAAGGATAAAAAGTTGGTTGCATTGGTTCCACTTTCTCAAGATGGTTCTTTTGTTTGGATAGAGGAATCATTTCATAATATCGATTTAAAGATAGCTGATATTCGTAGAAGAGCACTCACTCCCTTAGTGATCGTAATATTTAGTACTCTTTTATTTGGAATAATTTTTGCAATGAACTTTACATCCAATATAAGGAAAATAAAAGTAGGTTTGGAAAATCTTACTAAGGATTTAAATTACAAATTGCCAAATTTGTATGGAGAATTTGGAGAAATATCTCATGGTATTAATACTCTCTCTGAAAATCTTGTAAAATCGAGGAGTATGTCAGACCTCATACTGGCAAGTACAAAAACTGGCATGGTCTCCTTTAAGGAAAACTTTGAATTGGCCTTCATTAACGACTCTGCTCTTAAAATTTTGGGACTTGAAAAGAACGAGAGTGATGGAGAGAAAATTATTAATTTATTGGGTTCCATTGTTAAAGAGGGTGTTAATCAGGCGTTTGAGAAGAATAATACTTTTACATTTGATAGTTTGAATGCAATATTAGATGAAAAGGAGAAGTATTTGAATGTTACAATATTGCCTTATTATGATCCAGTTGGCGAAAAAACAGTCTTAATAACGATAGATGATGTCACAGAAAATGTTAAATTAATAAAAGAAGCACAAAGAGATGAGTCTCTTAAAATGCTCGGTCTGTTTACAACTGGAGTTGCACACGAAATTAGAAATCCCCTTACATCTATAAAGGGCTTTATACAGTTATTAAATAAAAGAGTTCCTGATGAATCTGAAAACAAGAGACTTATAAATCTATCTATGAGGGAGATTGAAAGACTTGAAAGCCTTATCAAAGATTTAATAACATATGCAAAACCATCAAAACCAAATATTGAGTGGATAAACGCAAGAGATATTTGTGAAGATGTTATCCAAGTTCTTTCGCAGAGAATTACTCAAAAGAAAGTTAACCTTAATATTGATTTACCTGATGGGCTTTACGTAACAGGTGATAGAAAGCAGCTATTTCAAGTGTTTTTTAACATTATTTTAAATGCTGTACAAGCTGTTAAACCTGAAACTGGAGTAATTAACATTTATGCAAATATTGATAAAGAGGGAGATTCTATTAAAATAGTTATTGAGGATAATGGTATTGGTATACCTTCAGAGGATTGGAATAAGGTGTTTACTCCATTTTTTACAACAAAGGACAAGGGAGTTGGTTTAGGGCTTGCTATAAGCAGGCGAATTATGGAAGATAATGAAGGCAAACTAACTTTTGAAAGTAAATATGGCGAAGGTACAAAATTTGTTCTTGAGCTACCAAAATATAAAATAGAAGAAGTTAGGATTTATGGGTAAGGCTACTATTCTCATTGCTGATGATGAAGAGGGCGTAAGGGAATTATTCTCTGAAATATGCAAAGAGGAAAACTATAATGTAATCCTTGCAACAAATGGATTAGAAGCAGTCCAGAAGGCGAAAGAAGAGCTTCCTGATGTTATAATACTCGATATTCGAATGCCCGAAATCGATGGGTTAGAAGCATTTAAGAAAATTAAAGAAGCTTTAATAAATGTACCAGTTCTATTTATTACTGCATTTGGTAGTCCAGACCTTGCGATTGAAGCTATGAAAGAGGGAGCATATAATTACATTACTAAGCCCTTTGATATTGATGAGATTAAAGTCCTTATAAGAAAAGCAGTTCAATTAAGGGAGTTAACAAAAAGAGCAAAAACTTTAATAAGTGGCATTCCAGATGGAACCAACGAAATAGAGTTATTAGGTCATTCAAGCGAGATGCAAGAAATATATAAAATGATTGGAAAAATCTCAGAAAGTACTGCACCAATCCTTCTGGAAGGAGAACCTGGTACTGGTAAAGAGCTCATTGCAAGAAAGATTCATTCTTTAGGAAAATTAAGTGACAAGCCTTTTGTAGTAGTAAATTGCAATTGTGCTTATGATCAAATAAGAGAAGAAGTTGAACTTAATAAAATAACTTCTGCATCTCAAATAACTTGTTTTCTTAAAAATATTGATTCACTATCTTTGCCTGCTCAAGCACAATTATCCGAAATAATAAATAGCAATAATTCAATTAGAATCATTGCAGGGACTGCAATTGACCTTTTTTCTCTTGTATCCAAAAATCAGTTTAGCGAAGACCTTTATTATACTTTAAGAGTGATGTATATTACTATTCCTCCGCTTCGTAAGAGAAAAGAAGATTTGGAGGATCTTTCTCTCTACTTTTTAAAAAAGCAGGGCATGAAGTATGGTAAAATCTTGAATGGTTTTACTGATGAAGCCTTAAGATTAATTAAGGATTATGACTGGCCAGGGAATCTTGACGAATTAGAAAATGTCATAACACATGCAATTATTGTTTCAAATGGCAATTTTATCACTGCTGAAGATTTAGGGTCAATTGTTTCTAAAATTGAAAAAGATAAAAATTCATATATAGATTCACCACAAAATAATTCTACTTTAAGCCTTTCTGATGCTATTAAACAGTTTGAAAAGGAACTTATTTTGGATGCCTTATCAAAAACGAACTGGAACAAAACCAAAGCAGCAGAAATTTTAGGTATCTCAAGAAGGTCTCTCTTCAATAAGATGAGGGATTTCAAGCTTTTAAAAGAAGAAAATAATGAACCATAATTAAAAAAAACTATATTTTTTATGTAAAAATTGATAATTTTTCTTGCATTTTTCATAATAGTTGTTTAAATTTAGTTAAAAATTGTAGTTTGAATGGTCTTCATAAAGGTTTATAGCTTTTTAGAGATAAAAGAAAAGGAGGAAGGCTATATGCGAAAGAGCTTTTTAAGTGTTCTAAGCTTCATAGTCACATTTACACTTTTATTTACAACTTTTGTTTTTGTTCCCAATACAGTTTATGCAGATGTCTCAAGTATTGTTGTAACCCCATATCCTAAAGTTTCTGGCCAAATTGCCTCATATAGAATCGCTTTTAATATTAATGCACCACTAAATGGCGGGACTGACTCAATTTCTGTCGTATTTCCAAAAGAAACTATCATTGACTCAACAATTTCTTCTGGAAATATTTCAGTTAACCCCAAGAAACTTATACCTGCGGACTATGTTCTCAATTACCAGACAGGGACAATAACTCTTCTCAATCCTTTACAAAAAGGCGATAGGATTACTGCTAATTATAGGTATGAGGCAGGAGTGGATTATACTCAACTTCCAAGAAATGTTAAATTTTATGATTTAACTTATTCTTCTGATGCTCAAGGTGATCCGAGAAGGGGCAATGGTGTGCTTGACCCTGGAGAGTGGATTTACGAGGACAGAGATAACGATGGTAGAATTACTGTTGGTGATAGAAGGTTATCAGTAATTGTTGAATATGATACTAATAATAATCCTACTGGTAAAGCTTATAGGCAGGGCTCTCTTGTGCAAACCGGAGATTTTGATATTGGAGCAACTGAAACCAGACCATTAACATCTTACTCTTACACTAACTTAAAGTTTGTCGACAACGATCAAAATGGAATATTTTCTGAAAATGATTGGCTAATTGATGATAGGGATAATTCTTATACTTTAAATAGAAATGATAAGATAATTACTGGTATATTCTGGTACGGTAATGGGACAATGGTAAATAGTTCTGATACAGATTTTGGTGATACATTACCACTAAATAAGATATCACCAAATTATAAACATGCAGAAAATATATCAGTTAATGGTAAATACGATTTTGGTGAGTATGTTTACGATGATAAAGATGGTTCCAATACAGTTAGTTATATAGATGATGTAAATCCTACTAACGATGATGTAAGATTAAGCTGGGTTATAGCAGGTGGCAAAGTTTATCCAAAAGGTTCAATAGTTGCAAAGGATGATAAAGATGTTGGAGTTAATTTAATTGAATTTAATGATAACGAGAAAAGCAATGATATAAACAATTTAATGATATATTCAGTTACTGATACAGGAGCTAATAAAGTTTCAGCAGGAGACACAAGATTATTTAATTTAGTAAATTCTGCTTATTCGCCGGGTGCAAAAGTTGGAGGAACAGACACTGATGTTGGCACATCATTATTTCCATTTGCAGCAAATGAGAAATATGCTGGTTGTGTTGATGATCCTCCTCCACAAAAATATCATCTCTATGATCCAATTTATAGAGATATGGATTCTAATGGTTCTGTCTCTGAAGGAGATATCAGGTTAACTGACTTTTCGATCTACATAGAGAACAAGCATGTGCTTTATACTGCTGGTTCAGTTGTTCGAAAAGGCGAATTAGATATTGGGCTTACTTTAAATAGTTTTTCGACGCTCGCTCCGCCTATAAGACATACAGAATTAGGTTCAATTAATGGTATTTACAATCCAGGTGAACTAATCTATCAGGATACTGATAATTCAAACAGTGTAAATGTAGACGATATTAGATTTAATGCTTATGGTGTAATATCTTCTAATCTTACAGTTCCTGAAAATTATTTAGATGCAGGGCTTACTCTTACAAAAGGGTGGGCTGAAATAACTGACGAGATAGTAGTAGCTTACGCCGAAGGTGGCGAAAAGGTACTGAACCTGAATCACTATCCTGTAGTTAAGCCAGTCATTCCTCCAGAACATGATATTGATTATAGGCTTGAACCTTTGATAATTACTGGTGGCGATTTAAAGAATAAAGGTAAAGTTTATTACACAATAACTGCAGTTAGCGATACAGTTGGAGAGTCTGAACCCTGGGAAGAAAAGTGGGTAGAGTTCGTAGTTGGCACTAACTATAATGCTGTAAAGATTAAATGGTCACCCGTTTCCAATGCAAGCAGATATAGAGTTTACCGAACCTTTGAAGAAGGTGTTTATGGTGATAATTCCTTAATTGCTGAAGTAAGAGCACCTATTACAGAATACATTGATTTAGGATTCGATGGCTTAATTGGTAAACCACCAGAAAAGTATGCCTCATCATTCACAAAACTTTATCTAACAACCCTTAAGAACCCTCAACCGATGTTCCTTGTTGAATGGGAGCTTTCAGATTATAAGCTTGACACTGCATCCGGAAGGATTGATTTTAGAAAAGCTCTTAAAGAGCTTGACACAATTGTTGCAGATTATAGTGTTGGAATATCTGTGGTTAACGAGGTTGTAAATATTGATTACTCAGCTGGTAAAGGGAAATTGCGTTATAGCCCTGTAATAGACCCATCTATCAATGAGGATCTTTATAAAATAAAACTAAGAAAGGCAACAGCTGCGAATCCTGATAATCCCACTCCACTTGTTAGAGGAGTAGATTATGAATTTAGAGATGACAAAAATAGCATCGATGGTGGATTAGAAAAAGGAACAATAGTGTTCTATACCCAAATTGCCTCGACTGACACGATTTATGCCGATTATCACTATAGGGAAGACATAAGAGGTGATTTGATCAAAGTAGCAACTGGGAATGAAACAAGTCTCTATACTCACGAAAAAGGTATAGTTGTAAGAAGCTACACTGTAATGAAAGGAATCACATTAAAGACTTCACCAGTAATCAATGTATTGAGCAGCGATAAAGGTCCACTAATTACTTTTACTACACCAATAAATATTAAACCTGATCCACAAAATAAGATTAATATTAGCCCTGATAGCCCAAGAGATGTTTATGTAACATTTAGCATTCAGGCGGGAATCAGGAATCCTACTAAAGCAGGTAACTATCAGATGTTTGTGAGAACTTCAAAAGAACAAACCGAGATTTTATCTGATCCATATGAAATAATCGCAGGAGAAGAAACTCAAAAACTTGTAAAGCTAACTCCCGATCAATCAGTTCCAGCCGGTTCATCTATTGCTCTAACAACTGCAGTTCAGGATGAGCTCGGGAACTATATTCCAAATATAACGATAGTTTATTCAATTATATCTTCTCCTGAAAATGGTGGAAAACTCGATAAAACCACATTTGTTACTGATACAAGTGGTAAGGCAGTAGCAATGTATACAACAAGCCCTACTCCAGGCGAGAATCTTGTTCAAGCGAAAATTCTTGGAACAACTCAATCAGTACTCTTTAAGATTACAGGTTTGTCCTCACAACTAATATCAAAGATTGTTGTTAGCCCAGAACAAGCTACAATACCACCGAAATCATCAAGACAATTTAGTGCAATTGCTTATGATTCTTCAAATAACATAGTTCCTGGTGTTAAATTTACATGGTCTGTTGATCCAGCAACACTCGGGACAATTACTCAGGATGGTTATTTCACTGCTTCTGAAGCATTAGGCAGCGGAAGAGTGGAAGCCTCTGCTTATGGAATTAGCGGTTATTCCTCTATAACGATTGCTCCAACCGGTGAAAGGGTTTCAAGTATTACAATAGAGCCTGAACAGGTTACAGTTGCAATTGGCAAGACTCAAGCTTTCACTGCCAAAGCATTTGATTCAAACGGGAACATTCTTTCTGATGTTACATTTACCTGGCAAGTAGTTCCAGATACACTCGGGACTATTACAGATACAGGGCTGTTTACAGCCAAATCAATTGGTTCTGGAGTGGTCATTGCTTCTACTGAAGGCAAGCAGGTTATAGCTGTAGTTACTGTTGTGTCGAATATTAAGAAAGTAGTAGTTCAACCGTCTTCAGTTACTCTTAAAGTGAACGATACGCAAGTATTTACTGCTCAGGTTTATGACGAATCTGATAACTTAATTCCAGAAGCTCAAGTTATTTGGTCTGTTACTGGCGATATTGGAAAAATCACTCAAACTGGAATATTCACGGCTCTAAAAGAAGGGCAAGGGCAGGTAGTTGCTTCAGCTGGAGGAGTTATTGGAACAGCTATTGTTGTGGTTGCAAAAGGAGCTATAGATACTGAAGGTCCGGAAATACAGGTTTTATTCCCAATAGAAGATCAAACTATTGTTGAAGAACAAGTTATTGTAAAAGGTACAGTAAAAGATCCATCGGGTGTTAAAATGGTGCTTGTAAATGGTGCGCAGGCAAGCTATGATCCAATATCTGGGACTTTCACTTCTCAGCCTATAAAATTATTACCTGGCACTAACTCAATAACAATCATTGCTGAAGATAATTTGGGTAACAGGACAACAAAGATTATAAATGTTAATAAAGGTTGTAAAGTTATAATTAAGTTGACAATTGGCTCTAACTATGCTGGAAAGACTTCATGCGATAAGACTGAGATTTTAAGGCTCGATCTTGCACCATTTATCCAAAACGGAAGAACACTTGTACCACTTCGTTTTATTGCTGAATCATTCGGAGCTCAGGTTGATTGGATTGAAGATGCTTCCAAGAATGGCGAAGGTACAATTATAATTACCCTCATTAAGAGTGATGGAACAAAAATAGTTTTAAAAATGCATACTAATGTAAAAACTGTAGTAGTAGAAAAGACTGCACCAGGTCAATTTGTTCCAGTTACAAGCCAGCTTGAGATGGAAGTTGCTCCGTTCATAGTAAAGCCTGCCAATAGAACTGTAGTTCCAATAAGGTTCATTGCTGAAGGTTTTGGCGCTCAGGTTGATTGGGACCAAAGCACTCAGGAGATAACGATATCGTATTTACCATAATACACTCTTTCGTCATTCCCGCAACAGCGGGAATCCAGAAGCTAAAACTGGAGCACCAATGAAAGTGGCGATGACGAAGAGTCTATAAAAGATGGTGATTATGCTATTAGGGGGTGGATGTTGTATCCACCCCCTGTTTTTTATTTCACATGAGGGTAAAAGAAGGAGACCCTTCGGTCCTTGAGAGGACACTCCCTCAGGATGGCGTGGGGGTGTCATTCCGAGCCACCAAACTGTCATTCTCGAAAGTCTACAAACTGTCATTCCCAAAAGTGCTGTAATTAAATACCTGTACCGAGGAATCTCAGTATCTATCATCCTCGAAAGTCTACAAACTGTCATTCCCGAATTCTTTTATCGGGAATCCAGACCAGTTTTATTCTCTTTTGTATTTTTAGGAGTGACAAATTTAATCTTTTTTACCCAACTATATATTATGGAAGGTTTATTTTTTTATATTTGTAACTGTCATTCCCGAACTCTTTTATCGGTGATCCAGACCGGTTTTTGTTTTGATAGGTATTATAAAAGAGGAGATCCTTCGGTCGTTGAGAGGACACTCCCTCAGGATGACGTGGGGGGGGTTAGATTCCTTGTCGCATGGAAGAGTGCTCCCTTTACTTTTCCGTCATTCTGAGCGAAGCGAAGAATCTCCTCATCTTTCTTTTCGGTGTAGAACAGACATTCCTGTCTGTTACTTTTTATTAATGTTTGGGTTTATTTAAAATGAGGGTAAAAGAAGGAGACCCTTCGTCGCTGGGAAGATGCTCCTCAGGGTGACGGTGGGTGGTATCATTCCTCGCTCTTGTTGAATCATGAAGTTTATTCAACATTCTTAAAGTACAGCATCGTTGTACCCGTCACAAAGGAATCTCCACCCTCCCGTCATTCCGAAGTGCGTCTTTTCGCACGTGTCCTGAGGAATCTTCGTATCTGTCATCCCCGAAATCTTTTATCGGGGATCCAGATCAATTGTATTTTTTTGTATTTTAGAGTGACAGAATTGTCTTTTTTACCCCTCTTACATATATGGAGAGTTTGTTTCACATATTTTGCATGAGGTAGAAATATGGCTCTATTCTTAGTATTCTGGATTCCCGCTTCCGCGGGAATGACCAAGAAATTCATGGAATGACGAGGAGAGAAGGAGACCCTTCGTCGCTAAAATGAGCGCTCCTCAGGGTGACGGGGGTGGTTGGATTACCGCAATCGCTCTGAATGACACATAAAAACACAGGAATGACACGCAAGGAGTTCCTTCGGTCGTTAAGGAGACACTCCCTCGGCATGACAAGTCATTACTTGCAGAAATGATATTTTTATCCTAAAATATTTTTGCGATTAAAGCTACCAAATTTTTATTAATGGAGGGGTAATATTTGAATGATTTAAAGGATTATTCATTAAAAGTACTAGTAACAATACTTATAATAGGTGCAATAGCATTAATTGCTTATATATTTGTATATATAAAAGATATACTTTTGATTACTTTTCTCTCTATAATTATTTCGCTTTTCATAAGAAATATAGCTCAAATTATTGGAACAAAATTAAAACTTGGTAGATGGCTATCTTTTACTATTGCAATTATAGTTATCATTCTTATATTAATTTTACCATTTGTTTCAATATCTGTACCGTTTGCATCTCAGGCGCAAAATCTTATTAAAAATCTTCCTAACATAGTTAGCAGTTTTGAGGCTTCTCTTAAAAGACTCTCATCTTTATTCCCTGCGTTAACAAAAGTTATAAAGATAGAAGACATTACTCAAACTGCCATGAAAAGCATTCAAAATTTACTTGGAAGCTCCCTAAGTTATATAACGACAGCTTCTGGTTGGATTGTTAACTTCTTTATAATGATTATTCTTGCTATATTTTTTGCTTTAAGTCCAACAGAATATAGAGATATGTTTTTAAGTTTATTTCCCGTAAAAAATAGAAATACTATTACCTCTACGATAAGAGAAATTGAGGAAGTTCTTAAAAATTGGATAAATGGTATACTCCTTGCAATTTTCTTTGTTGGTGCCGTAACAACTTTAGGTTTCTGGATAATAAGGCTCGATTATTTCCTTGTTTTTGGAATAGCTGCAGGATTTTTAGAGATTATTCCTTACTTTGGTCCATTTCTTGGATGCTTTGCTCCTGCAGCTTATGTTCTTATTCAATCACCATCAAAAATTATACCAATAATAATAATTTATCTAATTATCCAATTTCTTGAAAATAATTTTTTCCTTCCTTTTATTATGAGAAAACAGGTAAAACTACCACCAGCAGTAACAATTATTGTAATTCTTGCTATGGGAAAACTTCTTGGTTTTCTTGGAATCATCGTTGCAGTTCCACTTTTTGCAATAATTCTTTTACTTTTTAACAAATTTACTTCAGGCAGAGAAATATATTTATCTAATTCAAATAATATTAAGTGACATATAAATGGTAGATGTATCAATTATTACTGAAGGAATATCAAATCTTTTTAAAATCGGTGGAGTCTCTACATGGATTAGAGATTTAATAGAAGGTATTCCAGGCATAAATTTTTCTATTATAAATTTTTCATTTGTCAATGATGTCTCTTCTGTGAAAATACAGCAAGACCAGCATAATCTAAAATCATTTAAAAATATACTCCTTAAAGACTATCCCTTAAGTTTTAGCCAAATTGAGCAAACACTTAAAGGCTATGAAATTGAAGAGACAAAAATTTATCATGCTACTTCTACCGGTTGTGCAAGTTTATTTGCAATGCAACTATCAAAACTTAAAGGAAAACCATTCATTTTAACAGAACATGCAATTTACTGGAAAGAATCACAAGAAACAAACGAACTTGAAAGTGGTGTAGAAGCAGGTAAGAATATCACTCGTAAGTTAAGGTCTATTGCTAAAAAGGCATATAAAGAAGCTGAAATAGTAATTTCACCAACAGAGTATACGAGAGATATACAGATCAATGAAGGGGCAAACTCCAATAAATGTAAGGTTATTAAAAATGGTATAAATACAGAAAGGTTCAAATTTAATTACAGATTCCCCATTCAAAGAATAGGATTTGTGGGGAGAATCACAAGGATAAAAAATATAGAAAGAATTATAAATATATGGAAAGTAATTAGTAACAAAAATCCACAATTAAAGTTTTTTATAATTGGACCAATAGATGACCCAGATTATTACAATCATTTACATGATTTGATAAATTCACTAAATTTTGTTTCGAAGGTTGAATTTATTAATACTCTTGATAGAGAAAATTGGGTTAATAAAATAGACCTTCTCTTCTTAGCAAGCAAGATGGAAACTCAGCCTTATGTTATTCTCGAGTCTTTTGCATCAGGTATTTTAACTGTTGTGCCAAATATTGGAGGCTTACCTGAGACAGTCAAAGATGCTGGTTTAATTTATGATTATCAAATAAGAGATGAAGAAATCGCAGATCAGCTATTAAACTTAATATCTAAAGAAGATTTGTATAAAGGAAAGGTCTTTAAAGGTAGAGAGTTGGCTGAAGAAACTTACAACATAAAAAGAATGTTGAATGAGTACGAAAATATTTATAATAATTTTCTCTAAATTTCTCCATAAATCATCTAAATAAAAGAAATATTATAATACCTAATCTACATCAGCACTAACTGGTGAAAGGAATTGGCTCATATAGAGGTCATAATAAAAACTATGTGCCTCCATAAGTTCCTCATGATTACCCTGTTCCACGATTTTTCCATTATTCATTACTAATATTGTGCTTGCATCACGTATGGTAGATAGTCTGTGAGCTATAATAAAACTTGTGCGGCCCTTTCTAAGTTTAGCCATTGCTTTCTGTATAAGCATTTCAGTACGAGTATCTACTGAACTTGTAGCTTCATCAAGAATCAGTATTTTAGGGTTAATTAAGAAAGCTCGTGCTATTGTTAATAGCTGTTTTTGTCCCTGAGATATATTTGAAGCATCACCCGTAAGCACAGTATCATAACCTTCTGGAAGAGTCCTAATAAAATGGTCAATATATGCTTCCTGAGCAGCTGCTCTTATTTCTTCAAAAGTTGCATCCTCTTTGCCATAAGCGATATTATCTTTAATAGTTCCGTTAAATAACCATGTATCCTGTAATACCATACCAAATATTTTCCGTAGATCATCCCTTCTCATATCTCTTATATCTATGCCATCTATAGTAATGCAACCACTGTTTATCTCGTAAAAACGCATAAGCAGATTAACTAAAGTTGTTTTTCCTGCTCCAGTTGGACCTACTATAGCTACAGAATCTCCTGGTAGAGCCTCTAAGTTCATGTCTTCAATTAATGGAGTATCTGGATTATAGCTAAAGTAAACGTGTTCAAATCTCACATGACCTTTCACATCCTCAAGCACTACTGGATTTTCAGTATCGGGTATTTCTTCTTTCTCATCTAATAATTCAAATACTCTCTCAGCAGATGCTACTGTGGATTGTAAAACGTTTACTATGCTTGCAACCTGGATTACAGGTTGTGTAAATTGCCTTGAATACTGAATAAATGCCTGTACGCCCCCAAGGGTAATTTGCCCTGAAGTTACACGTATTCCTCCAATAATACATATAATAACATAGTTTAAATTGTTTAGTAAGTTTACGGATGGCCTTAATATGCTTGAAATGAATTGAGCCTTGAAACTTGATTCGTAAACTTTCTTATTTTCTTCATTAAAACGTTTAATTGCCTTATCCTGCTGATTATATGCTTCTATAATAGTGTGACCAGTAAATGTTTCTTCTATGTGACCATTTAGAGATCCTGTACTATCCCATTGAGCTATAAAATATTTTTGAGACCTTCTGATAATAAACATAGTTATCAAAAGCGATAAAGGTATTATAGCAAGAGTAATCCATGATAGAAGTGGATTAATAGAAAACATCATAATAATTACTCCCACTAAAACTGCCAAGGCATGAACAAGCTGAGTAATGCTCATCTGAAGAGTATGTGCTATATTATCTACATCGTTTGTCACCCGACTCAATATGTCTCCATGAGAATGGTTGTCATAATATTTTAAAGGTAGTTTAGCAAGTTTGCTATCAACATCTTTTCTTAGTTTATATACAGTTCTCTGAGCTACACCTGCCATAGTATACTGCTGTAACCACTGGAAAAACGCAGCCAAAAGATAAATACCTAAAAGTGTAATTAATATATTCTGCAAAGCATTAAAGTCTATCCCTTTGCCAGGCGTTACATCCATTGCAGATACCATTTCCGCGAATTGATCCTGTCCTTTAGCTTTTAAATCAGCTATTATCTGGTCTTTTGTCATATTAGATGATAATTGCTTACTTACTACTCCTTCAAATAGCACATTTGTAGCCCCGCCTATTATTTTTGGCGCTGATACCGTAAATATAACACTAAGAATAGTAAAAATTATAACAAATATTATCGGTAAAGTTTGAGGTTTGAGATAAGCCACGAGACGCCTGAGTGTTCCTCCAAAATCTTTTGCTCTTTCAACCGATACTGCTCCAGCACGACCGCCACCAAATCCCCCATGATGCCTTCCTGGAGCAACTTTTACATTCTTATCGTTTTGATTATTACTCATATTGCTGTTTCCTTTTCTGAGAGTTGCGAATAAACTATATCGCGGTATACAGTACAGGTCTTCATGAGATCTGAGTGGGTTCCTATTCCAGCTATTGTACCGTCATCACTTAAAGTAATTATTAGATTTGCATCCAGAATAGTGCTCACTCGCTGAGCAACGATTATAACTGTTGAGTTAGCTGTTTCACTTTTAAGCGCTTTACGTAGCTTAGCATCAGTTTTTAAGTCAAGAGCTGAAAAACTGTCATCAAATAAATATATTTCTGGTTTTTTAACCAATGCTCTTGCAA
>JBPOJC010000001.1:0-15033 GCA_052034135.1 Caldisericota bacterium
CAATATATCCTCCTGTGGTTAGAGTGCTACAGGAGGTTTGTTATACTGAATTTCTCCTTTCTTATCAATTTTTTTTAAGTGAAGAAATGAATTATTTTCGTCCAGATTTTAAATGAAGTAATTCGCCTTCTTTACAGGTATAAGATATGTGGTAAAATATTATTGGTTTTATGTTTTTTCTTAGTTATGAGGTGGTTTATGGTTAAAGAAGAGAAAGATCTGGATGAATTTGAGACTGAAATTATGGCACTTAAGAATTTTCAAGTTAAAGAATTCAAAAGAGGTGGTATTTACAAAGTAAAAATTGTAAAAGTCGACGACGATTTCTTACTTGTTGATGTAGGCAGAAAAAGTGAAGCCTTTATACCAAAAGAAGAAATTATTTGTGATCCAGCCTCTTCGCTTAAGGACCAGTTTAAAGACGGAGATGAAATAGTCGTTAAAGCTATGAGAGGTGGTGGACTTACTGAGGGAGTCGTTCTCTCAAATAAAAGAGCTGCCAACCAATTATTGTTTGACAAACTTGAAGATAGTTTTAGAACCCTTCAGACAATTAATGTTACAGTTAAAGAAAAGATTAAAGGCGGTTTAAGTGTTGAGATCGACAAAGGTGTTAGGGCATTTCTTCCAGGTACACTTGTAAGCGCTAAGAGAGAATCAAATCTTGATAAATTTGTTGGCCAGACTCTACCTGTTAAGATAATAGAATTTGATAGAAAAGGAAAGAGAATAGTCGTATCACGTAGAATTATTGAAGAGGAAGAAATACTTGAAAAGCGTGAAGATTTAATTTCAACTATTCAAATAGGTTCTGTATTAGATGGGACTGTTACCCGTATTGTAGATTATGGAGCTTTTGTTGATATTGGTTACGGGGTAGAAGGCTTAATTCATGTGTCAGAGCTTAGCTGGCGTGAAGGAATTAATCCTTCTGATATTGTAAAAGTAGGACAGAAGATTAACGTTAGAGTAATTGGTATGAGCGACGAAAAAGACAGAATCTCTCTTTCATATAAGAGGACACTTCCTGATCCATGGGAAGGCATTAATGGAAAGTATAAAGTAGGCGATATTATTTCAGGTAAAGTAGTAAAAGACATTGGTTTTGGAGCTATTATTGAATTAGACGAAGGGATCAATGGTTTTATTCATATATCTCAATTGAGCAATAAAAAGTTAAACTCTATAACAGAAGCAGTTTCTGTTGGAGATGTAGTAGAGTTTGAGATCATAGAAGTTGACATTCCTCAGAAGAAAATAAAATTAAGTAGGAGGAATCTTTTACCAAAAGAACAAGAAATCCATGAGGAGTTAAATAATAAGCTTCAAAAAGGGGATGATTATTCCGCTTATGTGGATGTTTTTGTTCCAAAAAATACGCATTAATCTTTTTCAATAGGAGAGTAATTGTTAGACACTAATAAGATAAGTGTAGAACTTTGCAAGTTCTTCGAACAATGTAAAGACCTATTATTTTTTAAGGAAAAATATAAGGAAATATTAATATCTTCTTATAAAAATCTTTCTAATTCGCCTTATGGATTTTTTGATAAAGTGAATACATTGAATATTCCTTTCCTTTTCGCTTATCCAGATAAAGGTTTTGAAGATTTTCTACTTATTGGTAATTCCTCTAATAAATATAAAGTTGGAAGCGTAGACGGCTCTCAGATAGAAGATTTTGACTATATAATGTCGGGGGTTTATGGTTTTTTGATAAATACAGGCTCAATAATTATTGATTATGAGGATTGCAATGTTCCATATCGTACTTCTAATCCAAAGATTTTCAGCATGAATGAAATTAGAGAATTTACTGGTTCAGACATATTTGATGTTCGTTCTTATTCAAAAGCAGAATTGATTTCATCAATCAGAACTTATTATGAATACAAAGAAGCAATGAATCTAATTGATAGGCTTGAAGAGAAAGATTTGCTACTCATGGATGGAGGGCTTGTTCAATGGCATTTGCAGGATAAGCCTCTCAATCTTAAAAGAATTATTGTTGATAAGATATCTGAAGTTTTAAGTAGAGGTGACTTAAGAAATATTTTTATTGTGGGTTACATAAGTGGATCGAAAGCCAAAGATGTTGTAAACTGCCTAAAAATCTATAGTTGCAAGAATAACACTTTTGATTGCAATAGGTGTAATGATGAATTTTGTTACTACCTTGATAATATTGATGACTCTTTTCTTTTTAGGTCTTATTTTAATGCTGATTCTGATGAATTGATTGCAACACCTGTTTTTCAAAGTCGTGCAAAAATAACGAATATTTATAAACTACCAATTTACTTTTTTTATCTATACAATAATAATGAATTTGCAAGAATTGAGATCACTGAAAAAAACATCAAAAATATTCCCATTATAACAAATGAGCTCAAAGATCAGATAGAGAAAGGTTTTGGTTACCCAGTAGCCTTAACTGAGGCTCACGAAATGGCTGTTATAAGCGATAGTGACAAAATAAATTTTGAAAGAGTTATTAGAACTATAAATCCAGAAGTTGAATTTAATTATACGAGTAGAAATAAAGTTCTTTCTAAAAAATTTAAGTTTGTTTGAAAATGAAAAAGCCTTTATCAAGCTCTTTTCTTAAAGAATTGAATAAGCAACAATTAGAGGCAGTAAAATATATTGATGGTCCTCTGGCAGTTTTTGCTGGTGCTGGTTCAGGAAAAACCAGAGTAATAACGTATAAAATTGCCTATCTTTTATCTTTAGGGGTAAGTATAAATAATATTCTTGCAGTTACATTCACCAACAAAGCAGCTAACGAAATGAAAGAAAGATTAGAAAAATTACTCGGGATCTCCGTAAAAAATTTATGGATAGGAACTTTTCACTCCATCTGTTTAAAAATATTAAGGAAATCTGGAAGCTCGTTAGGAATAAGAAACGACTTCTTAATTTTCGATGAAGAAGACTCAATAAGCCTTGTTAAAGAAGTTATGAAGGAACTAAATATAGATATAAAGAAGGTTAACCCAAAGGCTGTTTTTAATGCAATCTCTGATTCAAAGATTAACCTTATATCCTGCGATGAATACAATAATTTTAAAGATTCCAATTATTTCTCGAATATTGTTTCATCTGTATATTCTCTCTATGAGGAAAAAATTAAGCAAAATAATGCTTTAGATTTTGATGACCTGATAGTCAAGACTGTTGAGCTTTTTAAAGAAAAGAATGACATACTCTCTCATTATCAGGAATTGTTTAAATATATATTTGTGGATGAGTATCAGGATATTAATTATGCTCAATATATGTTTATAAAATTGCTTTCAAATGGTGATAATAAAATTTCAATTGTTGGTGATGACGATCAATCAATCTACTCTTTTAGAGGCGCAAACCCCTCAATTATGTTTAAATTTAAAGAAGAATTTCCAAATGCAAAAATATTTAAACTTGAACAAAACTATAGATCTACTGAAAATATTCTATCAGTGGCTAACTCTGTAGTTAACAATAATAAAAATAGAAATAAAAAAACACTCTGGACTAAAAAAGAAGGTGGCATACCAGTTCAACTTATTCAAGCAGCAAATGAAAGAGATGAAGCTCAAAAGATAGTAAAAATTATAGAGGACAAAGTAAAGAATGAAGGTAGAAAATTAAGCGATTTTTTAATACTATACAGATTAAATGCTCAAAGCCGTAATTTCGAAGAAGCTCTAATTGCTTCTTCTATTCCCTATCAGATTTTTGGTGGTTTTAAATTTTACCAGAGAAAGGAAATCAAAGACTTTCTCGCCTATTTAAGAATTATAGCTAATCCAGATGATAGAATAAGTATTTTAAGAGTGATTAACTACCCGAAAAGAAATATTGGAGCAGTTTTTATAAGCAAAATTGAATCAATTGCTTCTGAAAAAAATATAAGCTTTCTTGATGCCGCCAAGATTCTTACTGAAATGGAAGATTTCAAGCCAAGAGGGAAAAAGGGACTCTCTGAATTTCTTGAGATAATTGATAAAACTAAGGAAGAATTTGGAAAAGTTAGCCTTTTGGAGCTTGCTCGAAATCTTCTTGAAAGAACACAATTAAAAGATATACTAACTCGAGAATTTCCAGACTATGTTGCACAAGAAAAGATAGAGAATATTGAAGAACTTTTAACTGCAATTGATAGATTTGAACAGGAAAGCGAAGATAAATCTCTCCAGGCTTTTCTTTCTCAAATATCGCTTCTCTCTGATATAGATAATTTTTCTGAATCAAATGAAAAGGTAACATTAATGACTCTCCATTCTGCAAAGGGACTAGAATTCCCCGTAGTTTTTTTAGTAGGACTCGAAGAGGGAATATTTCCGCATTATTTGTCAAACAACAATGATAATGCCCTTGAGGAGGAGAGAAGGCTTTGCTATGTTGGAATTACAAGAGCAGAAGAAGAGCTTTACTTATCATATGCTCTTTCAAGAGAGCTATATGGAAAAGTAAATAAGTTTCCGCGTTCAAGATTTATTGATGAAATTCCTGAAGATTTTTTAGAAACATTTCATCCTAAGGAATTCACAGCTTCTTTGGGTGAAAAAGTTTATTCAAATAGTCGAAAAGGAAATAAACAATGCTCCTTTGATGAACCTTTGAGTTTTGATAGTTTATCCGAAGGGGAATGTGTTTTCCATAAAATTTGGGGGAACGGAATTATAAGGAAAAAAGAATATATTAATGAAGATCCTGTTATTGAGGTTTATTTTGACTCTGTTGGAGAAAAAGTTCTCAATCTTAAATATGCTCCTATAACGAAACTTATTTAATCATTTAAAATTCTCATTAAATATGAAGATATATTTTATTTTAATAATTAATAAAAAATCCTTACTGATAAAAAAAGTAAAAATTGCGTAAGTGAAAGAATATTAACGTCTTCTTGCTTTTTTCTTTTTCTTCTTGCTCTTTTGAGATTCGCCTTTCTTTTTTTCTTCTTCAGTTTCAGTTCCACCAGATGTTTCTACTTTTTGAGCTCTTCTTTGTTCCTTGACTTCGCCAGGAATAACATTGGTGGGTAAATAGGTAGTTGACCTTATAACCCTTTCTTCCTTTTTCTCCCATTGAACCACAAGAGGAACCACTAAATAAATTGAAGAATAAGTACCTGCTATTAAACCAGTCAATAAAATTGTTGTAAAGTCTCTTATGGCTGCTCCACCAAAAAATGCTAATACTGCAACTCCTATTACTGTGGTAAAAGAAGTATTAAATGAACGAGTCCAGATCTCAACAATACTTTTATTAGCAATCTCAGCAAATGTTTGTTTTTCTTTTTTGTATTTTAAATTTTCTCTTAGTCTATCAAGTATAACAATACTATCCTGAACTGAATAAGCTACTATTGATAGTAGTGCAGCAACGGATGGAAAGTTTAACTGAACTCTTGTTATAGCCAAAACTCCCAGTATTGCCAATACATCATGAATAAGAGCAAGCACTGTAGCAATAGCAAATTTTGGTCTGAACCTTATTGATATATAAATTAAAATCAATAGTAAAGCAATTGATACCGTTAGTATTGCGTTTCTTCTGAGTTCTGCTCCAATTGTAGGACCAATTATATCAATAGATAATGTTTCTCTGTTTACTTTTCCAAATTTACTTTCAAGGTCGGTAATAATTTTATCACTATCTTCTGAATTTTTAAGTGTCATCATTCTGATTACTGCGATACTTTTATCTTTCTGGTCGAGTTGAATAGTGGCATTACCTTGTCCATATTCGGAAAGTATTTCTCTAATTTCTGCAACATTAGCCTCTTTTTCAAAGTCAAGCCTCATCATAACTCCGCCAGTAAAGTCAATTCCAAAATTTAAAGGCTGTTTTATTGTTACCTGGTTGTATATAAGAGCGATAATTCCAATACTTATCATTATGGCAGAAATCGTAAACCAGAGTTTACTCCTACCAACTATATTCCATTCTCTTATTGGTCTAATTTGCATATTTTAATTACTCCTTCCAAATTTCATTTACAAAGTTTAAGATTCTTTATAACTACTTAAACCAAATAATTTTTCATTTACAGTTTGAGTGTAGATTGATAATGTTTCGAGCACAAATCTTGTAAAAAATAAGGATGTGATTAAAGCAGCTACTATTCCGGCTATAAGAGTAAGCGAAAATCCTTTTATTTGAACAGTTCCAAAATACCATAAAACTGCCATTCCTAAAAGCATAGAAAGATTTGAATCAAGAATAGCTGTAATTCCATGAGAATAACCAGATCCAACTGCTGACCTTAATGTCCTCCCTTTTTTGTACTCCTCTTTTATTCTTTCAAAGATAATTATGTTTGAATCAACCGCCATACCAAATGATAAAATCACTGCTCCAATTGAAGGGAGAGAGAAAACTGTTCCTATCGCTAATAAGAAACCTAAATAGATTGCGGCGTAAATTAATAGTGCAATTGAGCCTATTACTCCAAACATTCTGTAAAAAATTATTAAATAAGCCATAATTAAAATTACCGCTAAAATAGCTCCAATTTGAGTTTTATTAATTGTGTCTTTTCCTAAGGATGGACCAACGATCCTTTCTTCAATAAATTCCATCTTAACAGGAAGCGAACCACCTCTTAATAGAGCTGCATATTCCTGAGCTTGTCTTGTTTTATCTTCTATGCTTCCCTCTCCACCAAAGGTGATTACGGCGTTTCCATCTTTGATGGGTTCATTTACCATGGGAGCCATTAATTCTTCTTCATCTAAATATATTGCAATTTTCTTACCTACGTTCTTTTCTGTAGCTTCTGCAAATAATCTTTTTCCTTCTTCGTCCCACTCTAATGCAACAACTGGTTCTCTAACTCCACCCTCTTTTGTTGCTTGATAAGTAAATGTTGCATTTTTGAGATTTTTACCAGTTATTAAGATATTGCCTTCCTCATCTTTGAATGTAAGAACTGCAATTCTGCCAATTACTTTTTTTGCTTCTTCAATATTGGTGTATCCTGGTATATCCACAACAATTCTGTCATTTCCACTGATTGTTACAATAACCTCAGACACACCTAATGCATTAATTCTTTTTTCAATAACAGATCTTGTTTTTTCAAGATCACTTGCAGTAATTTTTTTTGTTGTTTCTGCAGTTGTGGGTTGTTCTTCTTGGGAAGTTTTTTGTTCTTCAGGAGCTTGCTCCGCCTCTTGAGACTGCTCTTCCTGGGTAGCTTGTGTTTCTTCGCTCTCTTTTTGAGTCTCTTCTGGTTTTGTAGTAGTTTCTTCGGTTTCAACAATTTGAGATGCTTGTAATACAAGATGAACTCCACCGCGAAGATCTAAACCGTATTTAGCATTTTTTCCATAATGAAAAATGCTCCATAAAGAGAGTGCAAGCACTATAATTATTACAACTAACTGTCCCCATTTTATCTTCTTCATATCTCACCTTTATTAATTATATTAATTTTAAAATATGAACAGAGCTTTATTATAAAATTAACAAAACATTGTGTCAAACTTTTCCCAATAACTTTTGATCTGCCTAAACCAAAATATCGATGAAGTGTATAATATTCTTCTGTGAGTCAAGCAACAGGAGATATAAAAGTGAAATTAACAATTAATAAAAGTAAAAAAGTAGATCCTTCGGTCGCTTAAGAATGACAATCCTCCCAGTCTTCCTGAGGGAGCGTATTTTGTATTTTGCGACCGAAGAATCTCCTCCTCTGTGTACATTCTGAACGATTAATAGAATCTAGAAAGCATAGTTTATCTAAAACTACTTAACATCTCCTTGAACATCTTATCGCACCAATCCTTGTCCTCAAAAAACAATATGTGCTTACTTTCATAGCCTGATTTACTAATTGAACTACTTATTCCTTTAGTAAGATTATTGTAGCTTGTCGGTGTAATTAAAAAATATTCAAGAATAATATCTTGTCGTTTTTCTCTAATGTTCATTTCTTTTTCTATTTCTTTTAATTTTTCTCTGAAATTCATTTTTTCATCTTCCGCAATGCCCTTACTATATATAAGTCCATGTGGTTCAATGAATGTAATCATTTGTTTAGAGCTATTCTTTATCCATATTACAAAATCTGGGTAAAAATTTGCCCAGTCCAACCAGAAGCCAAATCCTGAGCCTGGGAAATTTCTCAACACAAATAATTCTAAATTTTTGAATTTACCTTTATTTGAATCATAATATTTTTTTACTTCTTCTAAAAAATCTTTCTCGCTCTTTTCCAATACATTTGGTATGATTTTTTCCACTTCTTTGGTTTTAAAGAAAAGTGGCACAAAAAGATGCCTATCAAAATACAGATTTGGCAACTGCGTTTGTGTTATCAAACTTTTAATCCAATCTTCAGATTCAATTAATTTTTTAATTTTTTCTATTAAATCTTTATGATTCTTTTTGTCTATTTTTAATAAATATTCTTCCTTATCTTCTTTTGTGAATGGAAGCTTCAGTTCTTGCTCTTTTTCTTTTAATGGTTTATATTTCATAACTTTCATATCAGCTTCAGCTTCAAATTTCTTATAGTATTTGTCCACATATTTCTTAAGAAGAATTATAGCAAGCTCTTCAAGAGTATTTATGTCCTCAGCATTGTTTATCCTGTCAAACTCTTTAAAACTATTTATATAACATTTGTCTGAAAGCATGGCATTCTTGAGAGATTCTTTGCTAATTACGATATTAAAATATTTTCTTTCTAATCTGAAATTATTTATCTCACGATAAATCCTTTCCCAGTCAAGTAAATCAATATAATTTTCAATCATTCTAAAAGTGAATATTTGAGCATTTCTTGAAACAACTTTAGTTATCTCAACTGGAGTTTCGTCAGTACGCTTTATCCCCGAGTAAGAAACTGCCCTCGGAGTTAAATCCAAACCAACTTGTATTTGAGGATTTATTTCCAGTTTTATGGCATCACTTTCTATAAAATTACTACCCTCTCTTACAGGTATGAACAAAGAATTCCATTTATCTTCATGCAAGAACTTCACAGGTAGCCCAATTGTTTCTAAATCAACTTCCTTATTTATTTCTTCAAGAAATTTATCCATATAATTTGCTTTTATGCCATAAATCTGCAATGTCTCTAGTATTTCTAAAAACATATTGCCAATTTTCTCGCTACTTCTCTTCAAAGACATGTCTCTTCCTTTTAATCTTACACCTCTACCAAAAAGTTGGATAATTTGGGGTCCTTGTCCTTTACCAATGTTTAAAAGCCCCATAGTAGAAACCCTCCATGTATCCCAACCCTCAATGAATTTTTTAGCACCAATCAAGAGATTTATGGTTGATGATACATCCTTTATGTCACCAAAAAGTGATTGTGAAATAACATCATCTAAGACCTCTATGCCCTGGGCATTAAGCTTCTTCTTAAATCCGCTTACATTGCCAATGTTTATGACACCAAAGTATTTTCCTTCGCCAACTTTTAGTCCAAGTTCTCCTTCCGCATTTTTAATCTCACATATTTGTAACTTTCCTCGTCCAAAAAATACTTCTTCATATAAATCATAAACATTTATTCGCTTTTCTTGTAAGTAATG
Source organism: Caldisericota bacterium (assembly GCA_052034135.1). Classification (GTDB taxonomy): domain Bacteria; phylum Caldisericota; class Caldisericia; order UBA6126; family JAGPKI01; genus JAGPKI01. Next base: position 9,537 of record JBPOJC010000001.1, read on the forward strand.
AAACCTATTTTTAAAGCAATCATTTCCTTCCTCGTCTTTAAAAGCAGTCTCTCCATTTAATATGTTCTGTATCTTTTTTTCAAGCCAGTCTCTTTCTTCTAAAGCTTTCCTCAGAAAAAGAGTAATGTCAAGAATATCTGACATCATCTCTTCACCTTCTTTACTGTTATCACGAACCACAGTAGAACCAACAAAAACCCAAAGCGGTTTCTCAATGTTGTATTCGCTTACAATGTTTTTATTATCTCTGTAAGCAATCAGTTGTTCATAATATGAAAGCAAATTTGCCACAAATACAGTCTCTTTGTATTCCTGCTCTGCAATTTTATGTGCATCCTTTACATTAAAAACTTTGAAGTCTTTACCGTAGCCATCAAGGTAAAAATACTTGTATGAATAATCCATTATTATTGATTTTCCATACTCCTGTAAAGTATTAGTATTCTTTTCACTTAATATCTGTCCAAATGTTGCACTGTATTCAAAGACAAAACCATTCTTAGAAATCATATCTCTAAGTTTTGCCCATTTCTGTTCTTCAGATTTCTTTCCCTTATGCCCCTCATCTACAAACATAAGGTTTTTTCCTTCAAAAGCATCAACAGGAATTGTCACACCACCACCTTTTTTCTCTTCAACCAATTTTGTAATTTCGAGTACCAAGACTTCTCTTATTTTATATGTAGATGTACTCAAGCTTCCAGAATATAATTTTGCAGGAATGCCACTTTTTTCCATTTCATCGCAGTGTTGTTTAGAAAGACCTTCATTTGGTGTTATGAAAATGATATTATCGGGTTCAAATAGTTTGTATTTAAAAAACTGATAATAATTTATATGTGAAATGAGCGTTTTCCCTGAGCCAGTTGCCATCCAAAAAGCAATCTTATTTAGGTCATCCTCAGTAAAATCATCAATTAAATCGATGGAATTTTCTACTTTATAACGCTCAAGAAAGCTGTTTAAATCAACAAGTAGCAAATTCTTATCGTTTTTTAACCTATCTAAATATATTTCTGAAAATAATACAGCAAGGTATTGAAAGTACTTTAAACTGATTTTCGGCTCTCTTTTTGCATTGATGTAATGCACATAATCCTTTATGTTATTATCATATTGCTCAAAAACATCGTACAAAAGTTCAGTGTCTTTGAGATTGCTCATTAAGGACTCGAAGAAGTAAGTTTTTCCAGTGTTTGGATTAGTACTAGGATTAGCATTTTTAACTGAATCTTGTAAATCATTAAAGTCACTTACTCCAAAAAAAGAAAGTATATATTTATTCAATACAAGATATTTATCTATGGCCATAATAAGTAGCCTCCATCAGTCTTTTAAAACTATCTTCCAAGCTTCTTATATCGACTTTTATACTATCAAAATTAGAAGTTATAGTACACTGCCCATTTACGTAAATCATATTTGGTTGCCAGTCCTTTAATTCTTGCTTGATGAATTCTTTATCATTAGCAAAATCATCAACTTCCCATTTATCATCGTACTCTCTCAAGACAATAGCACAATTTTGAGATTCTTTTTCTCCAAGCATAAACAGATATTTACGGCCATTATCTTTTCTTGCCTTTATCTTCTTAACTTTCATTCCAAGTAGGTATGCAAATGTTTCAGGTATGTCCACAACTAATTCCTCTGGTTCACCAACCTCTGATAGATTCACTTTCAATTTGTATGCAAAAGGATTCTTAAGCATATCCAGATTTAATAAGCATGGGCTTTCTCTCGTCTCAAAATCAAGAAAATACTTGAGAAGGTAATCATCTTTAAAAAGTTCTTGTGCTTCAAGGTTTTCTTTTAGTTCTATGTTATCGAGAGAATCCTCGTATTGTTCTAAAACTTGATATTTGAAGAAACCACCAGCAGTTTTCTCGTTGTATGTTTTTTTTACATTTTGGTCTTTTGATATACCAGATTTGTCGTAAGCTAATACTTTTTTCATTCTCGGTAAAACAACTGTCCAGAAATGATCACCCATCTCTACGCCTACCCATTTTCTTCCAAGTTTATGAGCAACAGCATCAGTAGTGCCAGAACCAAGAAAGAAATCCATAACTAAGTCACCTTTATTAGAGTTAGACTCGATAACACGCTTAAGAAGGATCTCAGAATTTTCAGTTGGGAAGTCCCATTCCCTTGCATACCCTTCAATGTCGGTCCAATTATTATGAGAAATAAATTTAACAGGTGGTACCCAATATTTAATAGTATTCCCTTCCCTTTTTAAGAAATTCAGTTTCATTCCTTTTTGAATCCAATATTCTTCTAAGGTAATACCTTTGATCTCAACGTCTTTTTTATAAACTTTATAGTTTTCAATTGCATTTAAAGATTCCTCCCTTTTCCACATCCAGCTGCATCCTTGTTCAGGAACAATCTCCAACAATTCATATCTATTCTCTTCACGTCGATAAAAAGTTTTAAAATCTTTCCAATATGATTCCCTCTTTTCAGGTGTAATTCCCTTTTTCAAATTTTCAAAGACTATATCAGATAATTTTGAATACCAAAATACACTATCTAATACTTGGCTAAAATTTTTAGGTCTACTAGGAGGTGCATATAGATAAAAAGCCGTTTTCGTTCTAGTAACAACTATCTCATTCCTAAAATTTTCTGCTCCAAAAATATCATTCATTACTGGTCGCACAATCCAGTTGCCGTTATAATCGCATCGTACAAATATGCTACCCCTGTCTGAGAGCAAATCTCTTGCAGGCAATAGCCTATTTTCTAACATACTCGCCCAAGTAGAATCCTTATACTTCACATTATAAAGATAATCAGCATCAGTTTCTTTATTGAACGGTGGATCAATATAAATAGTTTGTATTTTCCCTTTATATTTATCCATAATCAGGTTTAGTGCCTGATAGTTCTCTGATTTAATTAATAAGCCATCAAGTAAATCATCAATATCTCCTTTTTCTGATAATTTTTCAAGTAGTCTTTCTTTGAAATCCGAAGAAAAATGTTTTGTATCAATTGGGAGTTTGCTATCCTTTAATTTCTCCTTCTTGTCCGGTATAGCAAAACCCAGCTCTTCCCATTCTTTTCTCTGTTCACTACTACTATAAATTTCGCTGTAAAATTCTTCAGGCACTCTATCGGTAGTAATTACATATTCAGTTCTTATAACGAACTTTTTCTTTTCCCATAGTCGTTTTTGAAAGTCTTCTATTTGTGAGAGAAAATCAATAATTTCTTCTCCAATTTCCCTTACTAACTTTGCCCTTGTGATGTGCTTATCAATATTTTTCTCCTCTTCAAGTGTATCTATACTCAGTACATCAGATTTTATGAAGTAATCTAATTGCTCTGTAAGGAATTTCTTCAAATTTTTATGAATGAAATAGTCTGAAGTATTCTTCCTTGTGAATCTATTTAATTGGTAAAGAAGAAGTGATTTCTCATTTTTATGGCTTTCCAGCAGTGCATTTTTTAAGTATAGGTCTTTGATTGAATCAATTATATCTCTACAGATTTTATCATTTATCTTCCCTTGTTTCGAAATGTTACTTCCACCTTCCACACCATATTGTTTTACTTCATCTTCAGTTAGCTCTCTATATTGAAACCTTATAATAATTTTCTTATCCTCGACTTGTACTGGTTCCTCGTCATCGAGTACAAAAAATCTCTCTTTTGTAGCTTTGTTGCTACCTAATTCTTCCCTTGCTTCTACTACCCGGAATACACCTTTATAATTCGATTGAATATTAAACGTGTAATCTCTAAAAAGTTCACCTGTTTTTACATAGTACTGGCTATAATTTGCCCAGTACAGTTTTACCTCCTCGCCATTGTAGGGAATGGCATACTTATGGCTTTTAATTGAGTATCTGTAATGCGGTACAAAGTCACCATCCTCGTAGTAACGCGAAAAGAAACTATACAAGTCATTGTATACTTGTGACTTTATGTCATCTATGTTTTCCAGTTCTTCTTTCCTTGATCTTATCTCGAGGTATTCTTTGGCAATGGGAACTTCCTTAAATTGTTCTGCTATATCTCCAGTTGGAGTTATTGCATCAGCGCCAAGTGCTTTTCTTACTTCCTGCTCTTTATGTTTAAATTCCTCATTTATCTTAACGCCGATTTTTTCTTTATATTTATTGAAGGCTTTTTCTACCTTGTCTACAAGACCTTCATTAATAAATTTCTCTACCAAATCTCTTTTGTAATTCAATATTCGGTAAATACCAAAGTCAAGGTCCGATGCTTCAAACTGAAACAAAGTCCTCAGCAGTTCCTGAAACTTGTTTAAGTAGTTATCCCTATTATCTGCCATTTTTTGCGCTCCTTGTTCTCAATTTAAAATCAGCTTCATTATTGTACTGCAAATAACATTCTTTTAAAAAAATTCATCTTTAAAACTTGTTAATCCTTACATATTTATTCAAACTCATCTTTTCCGATGTACTTAATAGTCGATTATCGTATTATTTTTATTCTTGAAAATTTACGAATTTGTTTCAAGTCCTACTGCTTCAATTTTTAATTGGTTTTCCCCTATTATTTTTGATGAAATTACTCTAACATTCTCTCTCCAAAAAGGACCTTTAAGAATATCTCCAGCTTGAATTTGGATCACTTTATCACCTCCAATAGCGGATGGATTATATCCTAATTTCCTAAAAATATTATAAATACTTTAGATAAAGAGTCGAGAAACATTTAACTTTCCCGTATAAAAAAGTTTTAATCTTATAATATCAGTATAGCTCTCAAAGTAGAAATAGATTTGAATCTACTTAGGGTTAAAACATTAAATGCGTTAAGAACTTATGCGCTTATGCTTCGTAATATACTGATAAAGTGTCGGAAAATCTATATTTTAGAAATTTAGACAAAATTGTTATTTATAAAACAAAATTGTTATTTATAAATATAATAGAATGTAATATGGAAACCACAATGAAAACTATTATTAACAATGTAACAACAAGAGAAATAAAAGGTCCAGAGGAAATTATCTGTTTGTTTAATACAAAAGAAATAGATACAGATTGGTCTTTTGAGAACTACAAACCATCAGATACTGGCAAGTGGACGCATAATTACCATCGATATCCAGCCAAGTTTATTCCTCAGTTGGTTGAGAAGCTAATTGATGAATATATTAATAATGAAAATGCTCACATAAATGATCCATTTATTGGTTGTGGAACTACTATTGTTACAGCAATTTCTAAGGGGTTTAAAGCAAGCGGAACTGATGTTAATAAAATTGCTTATCTTATCACAAAGGTAAAATCGACACCAATAGAACCTGAATTTCTTAATAAAAAGATTGATCAAATCTTAATTAAGTTAATACCTATAAATGGAGCTCAAACAGCACTATTCAATGACAGGATTGAGCCATTAATTCCTAAGAAACATGAAAATAGGATTAATTACTGGTTCTCAGAAAAAAATAAAATTGAATTAGGGAAAATATTACGAGTGATTTATAGCGAGGAAGACGAAACTATTAGAA
>JBPOJC010000101.1:0-47132 GCA_052034135.1 Caldisericota bacterium
ATCGGTAGAAGTGATAGAGCCAGAGTCTCTAAGAAAAGAAATAAAAGGTGAAGTGTCAAAACTTTCAAAAATTTATAAAGAATAATTAAAAGGGTCTTATTTTGGCACTTTAAAGATTATAATGTAAGAACTGTAACTTAAAAACTGGATTAAATGGAGAAAAAAGCTAAAAACTTTTTCTTATAGAAGGTAATGCAATAAAACTTTGAATCTCGAGAAGTTAATGTATACTCGAACTCACAGTAAGCATTCGAGGAGATTGTGAAGGGAGGAATTTTTAAGTTATCAAAGTACGATATGGTGATTATAAAAGGGACTCTTACAAAAAATGTACAAAAGAATTTGCTGAGAAATATATTGATAAATATTGATAAGATAAAGGAATTAAGGAAATGGCTGAGGGAAAAAGTAGAGAAGTAAATAATGAAATTATAAAAAAATATACAGTTGAATTAAAAAGAAGAGGAATTGAGATTGTTGGAATTTATTTATTTGGTTCTTATGCAGATGGTGAAGCTAATAAGTGGAGTGATGTAGATATAGCAATATTAACAAGGAGGTTTATAGGAGATTGTTTTGATTTTAAATTTATTCTTATGAAGATAGCTCGAGAATTTGATGTTAATCTTGAGCCACACCCATTTATTGTAGATGAATTCACAGAAGATAATCCGCTGGCTTATGAAGTTATGAAAACAGGTGAAAGGATAATATGAAAGGTAAATATAGAAAGCCTTTGACAGATATAACCGAATATAATCAAGATTATATTTTAAGAATGGACTAAATATTTATGAGAATTGATTTTTTATTAGATAATCCGAATTTATTAGAAACTTCTGAAATGATTACGCTTATTGAAGATCATGTAACTATTTATCATAATAAATTGTATTATTTCTCTAATATCAAAGAGGATTATTTAAAACCTTATTCTTTTTATCTCTCACTTTTTAAAAAAAAAGGAATAGAAGCAGAAAGAACTCTAAAGTTTACTTTCTCTTCTATTAATAAAGATATTTTTGTTATTTTGTATAATAATTTAATTAAAAATTCCTTTTCTCCTTTCTCAGAATTTAGATTGAAACGGGCTCTGATAGAACCTTTATTGGAGATTAAAGGTAATATAGCTATTTTTAAAACATTAATGCCTATTATACTGGAAGTGAAAGATAATCAATGGTATTTAATGGGAGATAACAAAATAATTGAGGAGCAAATCAGTTATTTTGTTATAAAATTAAGTCAATATTATCTAAACGAAAACCTTGAGTTTTTTGAGTTTAGGCCTATAGAACTTTATAAAGTAGCAATAAAGAAAGACAGGGAGATCTTACAGGGTTTTGAAGGTATTTTTGAAATTAAAGCTGTTTCAAGAGTTTTAAATTTAATATTTGATGTAGGTCTTGGGTATAAGAAAAATTTAGGATTTGGCATGCTGAATTTATTTTCTATGAAAAGATTCGATAAATATCTTTACAAAAAATTGGTGACATTAAATGAGTGAATTTATTACTTTATTTCCTTCTAACTGGTTATACAATTCAGGAGTTATTGGTTTATTGAGAGTGTTAGAGAAATGTGGGGAGAAAATTAACTTTAAAGATGATGGTACTGCAGAAATTGATTTAAATAGTTTTAAAAATGAAGTGTATATTGATAATGAAGATGAATTTAATATACCTATTATAGCACGAGAATGGTTATTAATGAGTTGGGATCTTTTAACAAATAAAAATTCAATTACCGAAAAGGAAATGATAAAAGAAGTTTGGGGTAAGCTCTTTAATCAAATTTATAGAGGTTTCTTTAATGCTAATTCTAATCAACTATATAAATCATCAAAAAGTTCTGAACCATTAATAGTGAAATTTGGGAGTTTTATTAGTAGTCTAAGTGAATATAAACACTCAGAAAAAATATGCTCTTTTTGTTTTAGAGAGAGCAATTTTAGCTATAAAAATATTTTTACTTCAGAACATTCTCAATTACTTGGTGCATCCTCTGGCGAGAAAGGTGTTATAAATTCTTTTTGGAATTTAAAGCCTGGAAATAGTTTAAATGTTTGTGATTTTTGCTCTTTTGTGTTAATTTCTCAACATCTTGCTTTTATCCCTCTTTCTGATGGTTCACAAATCTTTATTAATGCTCCGTCTTTTAAATTGATGTTTGCTCTTAACAAATTTGTAGATGAACTTATGGGATTTTCTTCTATTGAAGAAAATAGAACCAAGCGAGAAATTCTTGCAATGTCTTTAATTGAATATGCAACTAAAGTTAAAACAACTCTTGGCGTTTGGTCAGAAATGAATATAGAAATTATAAATAAGGGAAAAGATGGAAGTGCAGAATTTTTCAATATTTCACATGAAGTAGTTAAACTTCTTTTAGATAGAGAGATTGCTTCAATGTTATCCGGTATTGGCGAGTTTAGAATTTTAAACAATTTCATTGACGGGAAGTTTCCTGAATTAATTGAATTAGGATATAAATTTTTAAGGATTGGCTTAAAACCTTTTAATGAAAGAACAAAAAACGAGAGAGAATTCATCAACGATTATTTAAAACTTGATAAAAATAAAAAAAATCCTCAACTAATGGCTGAGAAAATTTTTAAACTCTGTGCTTTTGTCGAGGAAAAACAAAAAGGAGGGACCATAGAAAATGTATGATTTAACTAACACATTAGAAGAAAAAATGGAAGAGATTGAAAAAAAATTAAAAAATGGAAATATACAAATCTTGGATTTTAAAGACTTAATGAACAATTATAAAGAAGCAGGAAATAAAATTAAAGAATTATTAGAGTGGGGAAGTGAAATAGAAAGAGATAATAAGGATTTAAGTAAATTATATTATCAAATTGCTGGTTATAAGGCTTCAGAACTTATTGATGATCTTAGGAGCTTAGGATATGCATTAAGTAAAGAAAACGAAATAAAGAAATCATTTGAGAGCCAGGGATATCGTTTGCTTGAACAGGTTAGATCTTGCAGAAAAGAGGAAGTTTTTCATAATATTTTGAGAATCTTTATATCAAGGAAGAAAGAAGTACCTTTAAAATTAGTTGAAGCATTCAAACCAATTTATTCAGATAATCTTTTTAAAATTTTTCTATTTTCTTTTCTAAGCGGAATTCTTGGAAAAGAGATTGAATAAAAAATAAGGAGAAAAAACAATGAACAAGCAAAGTCAAATTAAAAATTTAACTGTAACTACTATTTTTGAAGGTTCAGCATTAAATCGGGATGAAAAAGTTGGAGGAAACATCTTATCAATTAAAAAATTAAACATTGCCGGTGAAGTTCGTTCCTTTATAGGGAAACCGGCTATTAGGCATTATTTATTTCAAACACTAAAAAAAGCGTTTAACTGGAGAGAAGCAGGTGTAACCGGACAGGGACAGGTTGTGCAATTTGATTTAACAAAAGATAGTATAATTACAAGTCCTGAGTTAGATGCCTTTGGGTATATGTTTACGATTGGTAAAAAAGCTATTACAAGAAAATCTCCGATTGGTATAACAAAAGCTATTTCTATTTTTCCATATGAATCTGATTTAGCTTTTTATGCAAATCATGATTTAGTCAATCGCGGAAAAATAGAAGGACTAAATGTAACCCCTAATCCATATAATAAAGAAGAACATAGGTCTTTATATAAGGTAAGTTATACGATAGATACTGAGATTTTTGGTAAGGATATTTGGCTAATTGAGGATTATTCTTTTGATTCACTAAAAAAGAAACTTACTTTATCAATAGACACGCCTTCTTCAGTTGAATTAAATGAAGTCGAAGAGAAAGAAGATAAAGATGGGCAAAAATTTTATGAGATTAAGAATAAGAAAATTTCTATTGAGGGTTTAACGCTTACAGTTGATGAAGATCTTATGAAAAAAAATCCCGCTAAACAAAATATGGAAGAAAATTTAACCTTTATAGATGACAAAAATAATAAAAAAACACAAATTTTTGATTTTTCATTCGATGAAGATAATAGAACTTATAAATTTAATGTTTCCAGGAAACCTAACTATAAAAGTGCTGAGAAGATGCTTATTATTGAGAGTGGAGCTGTAAATGAGATTGAGAATTGCATTTTAAATTCTGAGGATTCAACAGAGGAGAAAAAAGTTTATTGCGTGAATAATGAAAATAACGATAATGTTGGGAACATTATAGTTGAAAAACTTAAAGAAAAAATTTATAAGGCAACATTTGAATTATGCGAAAAACTAAAAATAGAACGCATAAAGCAGCTACTCGAGGCTATAAAAAATGGTTTATATTCTCAGTCTAGCGGTGAGATAAATACTATCGTACCTCTTTTCTTTATAGCTTCAGCAGTAAAAATTCCTTCCCCAATTGCTCATCCATTTATTAATTTAGTAAATGAAGATAATGTATGGAAAGTCATTGGTATAAATGACGTTTTTAATAATTCATGGATAGAGACTGTAGACAACAAAAAGATTATTTACATTAATGATTCCGAGGAATTACCTGCAAGGATTAAGTTTGATAAAGATATAAGGACTGATTGGAACGAGTTTTTAAAACAATCTGGTTTAGGTTAATATAAAAATTATGGAAATTAAAAAGCTAACTGAAAAACAATGAATTCGAAAAGAGATTAATATGTATATATTTAAAATGAAAATATATCAACCCCAGGCTCATTTTAGAATTCCATTTACTTATAAAAGAAGACAAACTTATCCTATTCCACCGTATTCAACGATTATTGGGTTAATTTGCAACTTAATGGGAATTGATTGGCTCGGAGGCGATGAAAATGCACCACAAGCATACAGAAAACTTAGAAAAATAAAAATATCTATTTCTGGATATTTTGAGGATAAGACAACAGAATATGTATGGTTTAGAACTTTATCAAAAGAAGCTCATAAAAAAAGGTTTGGAACAACAGATAATCGGTATGTTAATGGTAATATTGAGCATTTAGGTGGTCAAATACCAATATTAATCGATGTATTAAACGAAGTACGATTGACTATTCATTTTGCACATGAAGATAAAGAATTCTTAAAAGTTGTAAGAGATTCTTTTGTAAATCCTATCAATCGACTTGATGTTATTCATATTGGAAGAGCAGAAGACTGGATATTTTATAATTATATTTCTGATGTAATAGATTTACAAAATACTGATACAATAAGTGAGAGAAAAGGACTTCATAAAAGCTTCAAAAATTTTTTCTGGATACCTGAAAAAACATGGATAAATGACCAAGAAACTTCAAGTTTTTTTAACTTTGAAGGATTAATTTATAAACTTACTACTTTTTGGAAGATTCAAAATTTTGAAAATACATATAACCGAAACGATCAAAGATATTTTAACTATATAACTGCTAAATTAAATGATGGATTAATAATGACTAACAAATCGCTTCTATATGATTATGAACTTGAAGTTCCTATATTTCTTGCGAGTTTTTCTAATGGTGGTGAAAAATGAGTCGAATATTGGCAAAAAGTCATAAAAAAGAGGGTAAAATAATATATTTAGCTCAACATGTAAAAGATTTACTAAACGTATTTTCCAAAATCAAAGTTAATATTATGGATGAAAAACTTAGAGAAATAATCGAAACTTCAATAATAATACATGATTTTGGCAAGTCTTCCCCTGCTTTTCAGATAAGAAGTTTAAAAAATAAAGATTACGAACCTACCTTCCCATATTACAACTTACCTCACTCGCTTTTATCAATTTTGATGATAAACCAAGAGGAGTTACGTGAATTATATGGAGAGGAATATAAAAATTTAATAGTTTCTGCTGTGGCATATCATCATTGGAGAGAAAATTTTCCAGACATTTTAACTCATAGTAATGAGATTGGGAAGTTCTATCTTGAACTTGACAACATTGGTTATTTAGAAAACGTTATTAATAATTTACAGGAAGAATTAAGGGAAATAGACCCTGAAAAGCTTTGGCTGATTAAAATAGAAAAAGAAATTATTGATGGCTTATTAAACGATGTACCATTCTATGAATATGCTATACCACCTTATCAGCTTTATTGGTTACCAAAGATGGCTGGAGTTAGCCATAAATGTTTAAAGGATTGGATTTTGATATCAGGCTTTCTTCAAAGATGCGATCATTTTGCCTCTTTTTGTGAAGAAGAAGACTTTAATTATGAACCAGAAATTAAAAATTTAGAATTTAAGGATATCAAGAGCAATGTTTATTCTGTATTAAAGAAAAAAAACAAAAATATCCAAAAAATTTGGCAAATAGATAAAGTTATTGAGGATGATAATAAAGATAAGAATCTTATTTTAATTGCGCCTACTGGTTTTGGTAAAACTGAATTTGCTTTTTTATGGGCAAATGGTAAAAAGTTTTTTTATACTCTTCCATTAAGATCGGCTGTTAATCAGAATTATAGTAGAGCTAATGGAATATTTAATAGTTCTGGTAGAAATCTTGTTGGCTTAATACATTCCGATGCTGATGTGTTTTTACTCGATGATGGTGGTGAATCACAAGCCAATTTTAACTCTTATGACCTTGCAAGGCAACTTGCCTTTCCAGTTATGATTTCAACTGGGGATCAGTTCTTTCCTTATGCGCTTAAGCCACCTGGATACGAGAAAATATATGCTACTTTTTCATATTCAAAATTAGTAATTGATGAGGTCCAGGCTTATAATCCAAAGGCAGTAGCAATTATTGTAAAATTTATTGATGATATTTATCATTTGGGTGGCAATTTTCTACTTATGACTGCTACATTTCCAGAATTTGTTAGAAAAGAAATAATTAAACGGATTGGTGATAACAATTATAACGAAATTAATATTTACGATGAAAGATATGATGAGTTTAAGAATATAAATAAACATAAAATTTGCATAAAATTAATTAAAAATAACAGTGATGAAAACAAACCAGATTTTTCTTTACCTAACGAAGAAATTGTTAATATTCTCGATAATGCAATAAAGGGAAAAAGAATCTTAGTAATTGCTAACACTATATTCCAAACACAAGATATTTATAAAAAAATTATGCAAATTACACAAATAGAAAGTAAATATAACTCTCTTAAAAATAAAATTTGGCTTTTACATTCTAAATTTACTATTGAAGACAGAAAAGAAAAAGAAGAAATGCTTAAAAGAGAATTTAATAACCCAAAAGATGAAGGCGAAAATGAAGCAAAAATTCTCATTGCAACACAAGTTGTTGAAGCATCACTTGATATCGATGCAGATATACTCTTTACAGAAATTGCCCCAATGGATTCACTTGTTCAAAGAATGGGAAGAGTATTGAGAAGATATGGACCCCTAACTAATTTTAACGAAATCCCAAAACCAGAAGAAAATAATGTTTTTATCTGGTTATTTGCAAATGGCATTCAGTCAGGAATGAATTATGTATATGATAACGATATTGTTCTTTTGACTTTTAAAATTTTAAGTGATTATCCAGATTTGATGGATGAAGATTATTATAAAAAATGGATTATTGATATTAACAGTAATTTAAAAAAAAGAGATAAAAAAGATAAAATCTTAAACAATATTTTTGATGAGAACAATCAAAACTTAAGTTTTGACAAATTAATTTCTGAGTATGATAAATTTAGATTTGTATTAAAAATTTACAATTCCATACCCAGAGAGCATAAATATCTTGTTGAATTTTATAAAACATTGGATATTCTTGACGCTGGTTTTATGTCAGAACGAAAAGAGGAAGCTCAAAAAATATTTAGAGAAATATATAGTTTTTCATTAATACCAGAGGAAAAAAGAGAAGATTTTATTAATAAAATTAAAGAGTTTTTTATAAATGAGACTATCCCTAAAAAATACTCTTTTTTTAAAAAAGAAGTTTTAACTCGTTTTTTAGTCTCTGACAGTGTATTTAATACAAAAAGTTTAAATAAAATTGAAGAGTGGATTTATGCAGAAAGAGAACTTGATGATTTTCAGGAAAATTTGATTAAATGGTGCAAAAATATCTATTTTATTAAAGGTTCTAAATATGACGAGAATATTGGTTTTTTGAAAGATGATAAGAAAAATTCTAATTTTTCTATAATATAAGAATATGCAAACTGCACATATCACAGGAAATACTATTAATGCTTATTATATATGTAAAAGAAAATTATGGTTACTTATGCGACAAATAATGCCAGATAAAAATTATGAACTTCTTGAATTAGGAAGACTAACATCAAATGAAACTTATTTGAGGGAGAAAAAAGAAATACCTTTCGAAGGGATGAAAATAGATATAATTAAAAAAGAACATGATAATGTTATTATTGGTGAAGTTAAGAAATCATCAAGCTGCTTGAAAGCTGCAAAAATGCAACTTGTTTTTTATCTTTATCAATTAAAGAAGGAAGGAATAGATCTAAAAGGGGAAATTTTAATTCCAAAGGAGAGAGAAAAAATTCCAATTGAATTAACGGATGAACTTGAAGATGAACTTAATAATACGATAAATAGCATAGAGGAAATTTCGTCTAAAGAGACACCACCTCCTAAAGAAAAAATTAGATTTTGCACTCATTGTGCATATAGAGAGTTTTGCTGGGCATGAAAGGTACTATCTTCGTTTTTTCAAGTGGAGAGCTTAAAAGGAAACAAAATACCATTTATTTTGAGGGCGATAAGAGGATTAAAAAATTTATTCCCATAGAAAATACAAATGAATTACATCTATTTGGCGAAGTAACAATAAACAAAGAAGTTTTAGAATTTTTATCTAAAAATGAGGTAATTCTGCACTTTTATAATTATTATGGTTATTACGTTGGAACGTACTATCCGCGAGAGCATTATAATTCAGGTTTTATGATTTTAAATCAGGCTACTCATTATATAGACAACGAAAAGAGGATGGTCTTAGCAAGAAAGTTTGTTTTAGGCGCCGCTCAAAATATGGGAAAAGTTTTATCCTATTATAATGCGAGGGGCACACAGTTAAAAGAGGAAATTGATAAAATAGATTCCCTAAAAAATCTAATCCCAGAGCAGCAAAATACAAATTCACTGATGGCAATAGAAGGCAATATTAGGGAGGCATATTATAATGCCTTTGATAAAATTGTAGAAAATGAGAATTTTTCAATGGATGAGCGATCGAAAAGGCCTCCAAAAAATAGAATGAATGCATTAATAAGTTTTGGCAATTCTCTGCTTTATACCACTACATTATCAGAAATATATAAAACACATCTTGATCCACGAATAGGTTTTCTCCACTCTACTAATTTTAGACGATTTACCCTAAACCTCGATGTTTCAGAAATATTTAAACCAATTATTGTTGACAGGGTAATATTTACTCTACTTAACAAAGGAATGATTAAAGCAAGCGATTTTGAAGCTAAGCTCGGAGGCTTATACTTAAAAGAGGCAGGAAGAGCAGTTTTTGTTGAGAAATTTGAGGAAAGATTAGCCAAAACTATTAAACACTGGCAGCTAAAGAATGAAGTTTCCTACAGAAGGCTTATAAGAATGGAATTATACAAATTAGAGAAACATCTTATGAATGAAGAGGAATATCAGCCATTTGTCTCAGAATGGTAGGTGTAACAATGAACATTTTTTATTGCTATGATGAGGATTTAGATTTACTTTTAGGGCTTTGGTATATTGGTTGGCTGAAAAATAAAACAATTTTAGACAATTTTGAAATAGAAAATGATCAGGAAGATGAATACGATAATATGGATTTAAGCTTTTAAAATGTATGTTATTATGGTCTATGATGTAAACGAAAAAAGAGTAAATAAAGTTTTAAAAATCGGGAGGAAATATCTCGACTGGATCCAGAATTCTGTTCTTGAAGGTGAAATTACTGAAGCAAAGTTTGAAAAGTTAAAATTAGAAGTTTTAAAAGTTATTAAAAAGGAAGAAGATTCTGTAATCTTTTATATTTTAAGAACAACACGATACAGTAAGAGAGAAATACTCGGTTTAGTAAAAGGAGGCTCAAAATTAATTTTGTAAATTATCTGTCTATCCTCAATAATGCAAAAAGTTACGGCGATCAACAGAATGCAAAAAAGTTTTGTAATTTAAGTATTAATGATAAAATATTAATAAAAATCTACCTTGAAAATTGTAAAAATTATATAAAATATAAATCAGGAAAGTATTGTAAATAAAGGAAAAAAATTGGTTTGTAGAACACCTATGAGGGATTGAAACAAGTATCTGGCATTTAAATATATTTGCTATATCTCGGTTTGTAGAACACCTATGAGGGATTGAAACCCTTATTATTAAAATTTATATCTTCTATATATATATTGTTTGTAGAACACCTATGAGGGATTGAAACTTAGATTTTTTTCTGTTATTAAGCAAAATCTTTTAGTTTGTAGAACACCTATGAGGGATTGAAACTCAAAAGCATCTTCAAGAAAGAGAATATATTGCTCAGTTTGTAGAACACCTATGAGGGATTGAAACAACGTATATGATACATTACAGGCTGTTTTGAACATGCGTTTGTAGAACACCTATGAGGGATTGAAACTTTGCTTTCTTTCTGTATTTATCTTTAACATCTTCACTGTTTGTAGAACACCTATGAGGGATTGAAACATCGAGTTTACACTTCATGGAAGCACAGCACATAATGGTTTGTAGAACACCTATGAGGGATTGAAACCTTGCAAGATTGCCATAAATATCTTCTATTTCTGTTGGTTTGTAGAACACCTATGAGGGATTGAAACTCTAATGCTACATACTGATAGTTGTCAAATTCAGTTAGTTTGTAGAACACCTATGAGGGATTGAAACTACCCAAATCTACCAGCGATAATTCAGTTTAATACTTGTTTGTAGAACACCTATGAGGGATTGAAACACATATAATACTTGTAATGCAGCAGGGGACACTTTTGTTTGTAGAACACCTATGAGGGATTGAAACTTTAGTCTGCATTTTTTACTACAAAATTTTTTTTGGGTTTGTAGAACACCTATGAGGGATTGAAACATTGTCGTCCAATCCATTAGATTATCTGCATATTCGCGTTTGTAGAACACCTATGAGGGATTGAAACGAAGAACATTCATTCGAAAGAATGTATCCTGTTGTTAGTTTGTAGAACACCTATGAGGGATTGAAACTCAGCAGCAAAGATATTAAAGATACCTCTTGGGACTGTTTGTAGAACACCTATGAGGGATTGAAACAGTCCATAACAGATAAATTCTGAATTTAATTTTGTCGTTTGTAGAACACCTATGAGGGATTGAAACCCATTACTGTTTGTGATATACAGTCGCTCACCGTATGTTTGTAGAACACCTATGAGGGATTGAAACTAAAAAAACTTTATAATTTAAAAGATTAAAAATATAGTTTGTAGAACACCTATGAGGGATTGAAACGAAGCAAAAATTGTCTTTGATTGGAATGGCTATAAAGTTTGTAGAACACCTATGAGGGATTGAAACCCAATAAATTATAATTATTATACCATCAGAATTTAAAGTTTGTAGAACACCTATGAGGGATTGAAACTTAGAAATTGAACCTTACAAGAACATTGGCAAAATAAGTTTGTAGAACACCTATGAGGGATTGAAACTGATAAGTCCGTGATTAGTCCGTGATAAGTCCGTGGTTTGTAGAACACCTATGAGGGATTGAAACTCACATTTATAAACTTTTTTATTATTCCCTAAATCGTTTGTAGAACACCTATGAGGGATTGAAACTATTTATCACTGGTATATAATTCATGATTTCCTTATAGTTTGTAGAACACCTATGAGGGATTGAAACTCTTTATGTACTGCCGGTATTATTCTTATTCTTGGTATGTTTGTAGAACACCTATGAGGGATTGAAACGAACCTGAAAAGGCAGGCAGAGGGAAAAAGGAGAAAAGTTTGTAGAACACCTATGAGGGATTGAAACAAGCATGATGTTTCTTTAAGAATTGGAGATTGTCTTGTTTGTAGAACACCTATGAGGGATTGAAACAACGGCTCTTATGTTGTTGGAGATGGAGCTTGCTGGTGTTTGTAGAACACCTATGAGGGATTGAAACTAATTTGTTTGCCACATATAAAACATTTAGTCATTTGTTTGTAGAACACCTATGAGGGATTGAAACCATACAGGATTTAATCAATGGGTAAAGTGGATAAGAAGTTTGTAGAACACCTGTGAGGGATTGAAACCCATAACCCCAAGAAAAACCTTTTGAGTGATAAATCTGTTTGTAGAACACCTATGAGGGATTGAAACTATTTTCCAGGTATTACATCTAAATTTATTACTAAAAGTTTGTAGAACACCTATGAGGGATTGAAACCTATAAACTGACACTCATCCCAAGGAAGTGATAGTACGTTTGTAGAACACCTATGAGGGATTGAAACTAGAAGCTCGTTTTTGTTTATTAAATTATGAAAGGAGTTTGTAGAACACCTATGAGGGATTGAAACTAATATCTTCTACCCCTTTTTTTGAATATCTGTGCATTTTAAAATATAAGGAAAGAATGATTTCAGGAATAAATGATTTATTAACAGAGATTTAAAACCCACTCACATTACTGGATTTTTTATTAAAGTTGAGTAAAAAAATGATGAATTAGAAAGAAAATTTGATTAACTTCTTGTAAGGGAAAGGAAGAGATTTTATGAAGACTATATTTATAGCATATAACAGCAAAGACAGGGTTTTTGCTCGATTTATCTATCAAAGCTTATTAATGCAGAGATGGGCGGATATTGAAATTTTCATGGATGAATTTTCAGTTAAATCAGGAGAAGATTTTAAGGAAAAATGCTTGTCTGAAGCTAAAAATGCAAATTTAGGAATAATAATTTTAAGTGAACATACTCAAGAATCTGAGTATGTTCAACAAGAAGTTGGAATCTTGCTTTCAAAAGATATCCCAAAAATATATATTGCTCTTAGTGAAGACTATAAAATTCCTCCTGGCTATGAAAAAACGACACAATCATTTCCTCTTTACGACGAGAAAGATATTTCTGAAGGAATAAAGAAACTAATTAAAAATATAGAGAATATCTTGAAGCCCAAAAAATTAGACATCAAGGAACTATTCGATGAAGCGATAGAGCTTATTAATCAAGGAAAATATGAAGAGGGTCTTAAAAATGTGGAATATTTAGCAGAAGCAGAAATAAAAATCAAGAAAGACCCTATTTATCAAATAAATACTATCAAAGAAAACCTTGAAGAATTAAGTTTAGACATAGAGGATATAAAAATTGACCTTTTAAGCATAAAAGATAACGAAGAGGAAATTCTTGAAACATTGCTTAAAATTATGCAAGAGATAAGAGAAATAAAAAACTATGAGTAAAAAGATAATACACCTAAGGTAATAAGCTATTAGATTAATTTATTAGAGTTATGCAGAAAGAATTAGGGATTTACAAGAAGATTCAATCGATTATGAAGAGAATTACTCTAATGAAATCAAACTTTCATCTATAAAGGAGAAAATTATTAGAGATACTGAGAATATAATTATGGATGCTAAAGCTCTCTTGCGTGTTTTGTAGTTTCCCCCAAAAACTGGACAAACAATTAAAGTAATTTTAAGATTAAAATTAACGAAAAAATGTATGAAAGGGAAATAAAATGAAGAATAGTAGAAAAATATATGACGGTAACTTTAAGGCAAGAGTAGTTTTAGAAGTTATTAGAGGAGAAAAAACTACATCTTGAAATTGCAAGTGAATATCAGGTTCATCCTAATCAAATAATAAACTGGAAGAAGAAAGCAATAGAGAAACTACCAGAGATTCTTTCTAATTCTTCTGGAAAGAATAAAAACAACAACTCTTCTTAAACTCCTAAGCTGAACTTTACAGACAAATAGGACAACTTAAAGTAGAATTGGACTGGCTTAAAAAAACTCTTATTAAGCTTTCAATTAATGAAAAGAGGGAACTAATAGATATGAACCTCTCATCTTCTATTCCAATATCCAGACAGTGCGAGTTATTAGGATTAAATAGGTCAACACTTTATTATAGCCCCCTTCCTTTATCTTCATACAACCAGTTATTAATGAACTTGATAGATGAACAGTATACAAAAACACCTTTTTATGGCATTCCTCGAATGACTGCTTTCCTTAAAAGAGAAGGTTATAGTGTTACTATCCTTATCTCCTTAAAGGCTTAACAATAAATAAACCTAACCAAGTATGGGCAAGTGATATTACTTATATAAGAATGAAAAGAGGGTTCATTTACTTGGTTGCTATTATGGACTGGTTTAGTAGATTTGTTCTCATCCATTTCACATCTATTACACTGGACAACGATTTTTGTTTAAGAGCTTTTTAAGAAAGCTCTAACAAAAGCTCATCCAGAAATCTTTAATACTATACATAGGTGCACAATTCACAATTAATGAGTTTACAGATCTATTAACCAGAATAATATCAGGATAAGTATGGATTCAAGAGGTAGAGCATATGATAACATATTCACTGAAAGGCTATGGAGAACAGTTAAATATAAGTGGGTTTATTTAAAAGATTATTTAGATCCATTAGAAGCCCAAAATAGTTTAAATGATTACTTTACCTTCTACAACACTGAAAGACCTCATCAAGCTCTTGGGTACAAGACACCATATGAGGTATACTACCAAAAAGGAGGATAAACTTAAACTTGAAAATTTATCACTTTAATTTATACTAATTTCTGTCCAAACAAATGGGGGAAGTTAAATGACATAATGCATTTCATGATGGTTTGTAGAACACCTATGAGGGATTGAAACGGGAGTCAACTTTTTTAAAATTATTTAATTACTTGAAAAGAATATTACTTTAAGTATATTAATTAACGATGTTCAGGGTTATTTGTGATGGAAATACTTTATCTTTAGAGGGATTTAAATGTTGAGTAATTATACTGCAAAATATATAAAGATAAGCTCAGGTTATATGGGACAATTAGTTGAGTGGCCAGAAGTAGTGACTGAAGGAAAAACATTAGAGGAATGCCGAGAAATGCTTAAAGATGCTTTGCGCGAGATGATTATTGCTTATCGAGAAGAGGGTAAAGAAATTCCAAATGGTGGGGCTCTTTTAGAGCAAGTACCAGTTGAATTTTGAGTGTCAGTAAAAAGAACTGATTTAATCAAATATTTTAGTGAAAATGGTTTTTATTTATTGCGCGAAGGTTGCAAAAATTCTATTTATTCTAACGGATCGAAGATAATTCCTATTAAAAGACATAGAATAATTGATAGAATTACTGCAAATGAATTATGTAAACAAGCTGGCTTAAAGCCAAAATTTTAATTAATTCATACAATTTTCCTGTAGAAACTTATGAAGGCTTAGATTGGCTAAAAAGACAGTAATTATTCCAATTATGTTGGTTGGGTACTGATAAATTGCGGGAATATAAATTTTCAGTTGTAATTGAAAAGGACATAGCTGGTTATTTCGCACTCTGCCCTGAGCTTCAGGGTTGCTATACTCAGGAAGATTCGCATGAAGAAGCCATAGAGTATATTAAATATGCTATAAACTTTCATATAAAGGATAGTATTGAGAGTGGAGAAAAAATACAACAAACTGAGTTAGTAAATCTTACTATGTTGGAAGTAGTAGCGTGAGTGGGAAACTACCTTGTGTAACTGCTACTGCTAACTAAAGTTTTCGATAGTATTCTTAATAATACAGATCTTATGGTGGAAAAATTTGAGAAACTTTTAAAGAGATAGTTTTTAGCATACTTATGAGGGATTGAAACTAAGTCGGCAAAGTAGATAAATGCATATTTCAGAAATAATCAATCACTTTAGCGGATTATTTCGACCAGTGTTTCAGTTGATTCCTACCACTTTTTCAATTATTTCCGCTATAGTAGGCGGAATGAACCATTTATCCTGATCAATAAATAACCACTCAAATAACAAACCTCTTGAGTTTAATTAATAGATATTGATGTTTTCCCGTTAGACCAGTTAAAATTTGATTCTATAATGATTTTAGAGTTATATAAAAAGATTGGGAATAAAGGTTAAGTAAATTTAAAGTTGAAATTTGTTGTCTATAAAAATATAATATTATAAGTTTTGCCCTGCTTTTGTGGTTACTTTAAATAGATAGCACAAAAGCTTAAAATTAAATTTAATCCATAGGGAGGTTTTTTTAAAAAAGTGAGAGCATATGAAGCAGTGTTCATTTTTGATCCTGATCTTTCAGAAGATGAACTTGAACAACTAAAAGAGAGGATTGTCAATATTATTAATTCAAATGGAAATCTTTTAGGTATTAACATTTGGGGGAAAAGAAAGTTAGCTTACCCAATAAATAAAAAGATAGAAGGCATCTATTACATATTTGAATTCATGGGTGATTCTACTTTACCAAGAGAGCTTAAAAGATTGACCACTATTACAGAGTCTATAATGCGTTCGATGATTGTAACCAATGAGGGAAAGACAAAATCTGAAGCAGATAAAGAGGCAGTTGAAGCAAGTAAAGAAACAGTCAAAGTAGACGCTTCAATTGAAATGAAAGAAATGGAAGAATCAGAAGAAGAATCAGAAAAAAAGAGTGATTTTTCTGAATTTACTTCTGCTGCAGAGGAGCGTGTAGAAGATAATTCTGAATATCTTCCTGTAGACGAAATAAATGATAAAAACGAAGAAGTGTCAAAAGATAACACTTTTGAAGGAGAATAAATGCTTAATAAAGTAATGTTAATTGGAAGGCTTTGTGCTGATCCAGAAACGAGATTTACTACTTCTGGCATCCAAACATCAAGTTTTAGATTGGCTGTTGATCGTAAATTTAAGAGTAATACAGGAGAGCTTAAACAGGATACTCTTTTTGTAAAAATTGTTACCTGGGGAAAAGTTGCAAAAAGAGTTAGCGATTATTTAGGCAAAGGTTCTCTTGTTTATGTTGAAGGTAGATTACAAATAAGAGCAGCTGAAATAAATGGTCAAAAAGCATGGTTCACTGAGGTAATTGCTAATTCTGTTATGTTTTTAGATAAAAGAGCTCCTTCAGATTCAGTCAAACAAATTGAAACAACAGAAGAAGATTATGAATTTGTGCCAGAAGAAATAGAAGAATTATCTTAAATTTTTTAGGAGGTAAATGTGAATTCGGGAGAAATAAAATCACAATCAACACGAAGAAATTTTCTTAAACCAAGAAGGAAGGTATGTTATTTTTGTGCAAATCCTTCTGTAGAAATGAATTATAAAAATGTTGATTTGCTTAAGAGATTTGTTAGCGATAAAGGTAAAATCTTGCCAAGGAGAGTTACGGGAGTTTGCGCAAAGCATCAAAGGAGAGTTGCTCAAGCAGTTAAACGCGCTCGAGAGATAGCTCTTTTACCATTTGTGGTTAAATGAATGTAATTACTGTTGTTCTAAAGAAGGATATAAAAGGTTTAGGTAGAAAAGGCGATATAGTCAAAGTAAAAGAAGGATATGCAAGAAATTATTTGATTAGAAACGGAATAGCTGATAGAGTTGATGAGTCTTCTAAAAAGACAATTGAACGTGAAAAAAAGATTCAACTCGAAAAGCTTGGACGAAAAGAAGAAGACGCTAAAATCTTAAAAAAAGAATTGGAAGATAACTACGTAATGGTTATTTATGAACGAGCCGGCAGAGAAGGGAAACTGTTTGGTGCTGTAACTCCAGAAATTATAGCTGAGAAATTAAAAAAAGACAAAAATATCGAAGTAGATAAGAGAAAGATAATTATTGATGTTCCTATAAAATCAGTAGGCATCCACACAGTTGAAATTAAACTTTTTAAAGGTGTTACTGCAAAGCTTAAATTAAATGTAAAGGAAGTGAAAAGCTAATAGTATATGAATATAGCTCCACCAAGTAGTTTAGAAGCAGAGCAAGCAATTTTGGGTTCTCTACTTATTGATAGAGATGTGCTTCTTAAACTTGAAAGTATTTTAAGTCCTGATGATTTCTATGATCAGGGTAATAAATTGATTTACGAAGTTATACTTGACCTTTCCAGAAAAGGTATTCCTGTTGATATTGTTACATTATCAAATGAATTGAAAGGAAGAAATCTTGTCGAAAAAGTTGGTGGTATTGATTATATTATTCAGCTTGCATCAGACGTTCCAACAACTGCTAATTTTGAGTATTATGCAAATATTATTAAAGATAAATCTATTAGAAGAAAGCTTTTAAAAGTTGGTAATTCTATACTAGGGTTTGATTACAATAGTCAATCAACCGCGGAAGAGCTACTTGATAAGGCAGAGTCTCTTATATTCGATTTATCCGAGTCAAACAGACCTCTTAATTTTTATCACGTCCGAGAATTACTACCCGATTGTTTTGAAAGAATCGAGACCGCCTATAGAAAGAAAAGCGGTATATCAGGTGTAAGGTCAGGTTTTGACCAACTTGATGAATTGACGGCAGGATTTCAAAATGGAGACCTGATAATAATTGCAGCAAGGCCTTCCGTAGGGAAAACATCATTTGCACTAAATCTTGCTACTAATATAGCTTTGAATGAGGCAACTCCTGTTGCTATATTTTCTCTTGAAATGTCAAAAGAACAGGTAGTTGAAAGAATGATTTGTGCTCATGCTGAGATAGATTTGAAAAGTTTAAGAACCGGAATATTTTTAGACGAAGCATGGGAAAAAATTAGTAGTAGCATAAGTGTATTTTATAATACTCCCATATACATAGATGATACACCAGATATTTCCGTTCTCGAAGTCAGATCAAAAGCTCGAAGATTGTTAGTTGAAAAAGGCACTTTTGTTTTAATTCTTGATTATCTTCAGCTTATGCATAGCGATGAACGTGTTGAAAACAGGGTTCAGGAAATTTCTAAAATATCGAGGCAACTTAAAAACCTCGCAAAGGAACTTAAAATACCTGTCATTGTTTTGTCGCAGTTAAGTAGAGAAATAGAAAAGAGACAAGACAAAAAGCCTCTTCTTTCAGATTTAAGGGAATCAGGTGCAATCGAACAGGATGCCGATGTTGTAATGTTTCTTCACAAACCAAAAGAAGAAGATGATTATGGAAAAGATATTGTTTCACTTTATCTTGCAAAGCAAAGAAATGGACCAACAGGAAAGGTGGATTTAATATTTCAAAAGAATTTTACTAAGTTTATTGAGAAGCATTGATTTTTTTTTCAATTTTATAATTTAAAATTTAATAGGAGGTATTAATGAGAAAAATATTAGTAACTGGTTCAGTTGGTCAAATAGGTTCTGAGTTAACCCCTGCCTTGAGAGATCGCTACGGAAGTGATAATGTAATAGCAGGTGGCCACAGAACAAAACCATCTCAGGAACTTTTAGATGGTGGACCATTTGAGGTTGTAGATTGTGCAGACGTTAATCAATTAACGGAGGTTGTCAAAAAGTATAATATTGGAACAATTTATCATCTTGCAGCAATTCTATCTGCAGTTGGAGAGAAAAACCCTCAATTAGCTTGGAGTGTTAATATAAATGGGCTTTACAATGTTTTGGAAGTTGCAAGAGAATTTAACTTAGCAGTTTTTGTGCCGAGTTCAATAGCAGCATTTGGTCCCAGCACACCAAAAGTTAATACCCCACAGGATACTATTCAGAGACCTACAACTATTTATGGGGTTACAAAAGTTGCTGGTGAGCTACTTTGCGATTATTATTATAAGCGATTTGGCATAGATACTCGAGGTGTAAGATATCCTGGAATCATATCGTATGTTACACCACCCGGCGGGGGAACCACAGATTATGCTGTAGAAATTTTCTATGAGGCAATTAAAAACAAGCATTATACTTGTCCTTTAAAAGAGGGAACCTCTCTTGATATGATGTATATGCCTGATGCAATTAAAGCAGCAATTAATCTTATGGAAGCTAATCCAGATAAATTAGTCCATAGAAATGCTTTTAATGTTACAGCAATGCAACTTAAACCCGAAATTCTTGAAGAATCTATAAAGAAACATATTCCAGAGTTCAGAATGGATTATGAAATTGATTCTTTAAAACAAAGTATTGCTGACTCATGGCCAGATTCTATGGATGATTCTTGTGCAAGAGAAGAGTGGGGATGGAGTCCAGATTATGACCTTGAATCTATGACAAAAGATATGTTAAATAAGCTTTCAATAAAACTTTTAAAAAATTAAAATTAAATGGAGGCAAAAAATGTCAGTTGAAAAATTAAAAAAAGTTTTATCCAATGAATTAGATGATTTAAAGGAAAAAGGAACACTCAAAGGGAAGGAAACTGTGGTTTCTGGCGTAAAAAGAGGTGATTCGGAAAAAGGTACAAGATATTTTCTTTTAGACCATCCGGGAAAAGAATTCATAAGATTAAATTCTAATTCTTATCTTGGAATGTCTATACGGGAAGAAGTAATTAAAGCTGAGGAAGAAGCAGCGAAAGCCTATGGAGCTGGTCCTGGTGCAGTAAGATTTATAAGTGGAACATTTAAAGGTCATGTGGACCTTGAAAATCGTTTAGCATCATTTCATGGTAGAGAATCGGCAATGTTATTTAGTTCAGCATACACTACTGTAATGGGAACATTGGCTCCATTGATAACAGATGAAACAACCGTTATAAGCGATGAACTTAATCATAATTGCATAATCAATGCTATAAGACTTTCACGACCTAAAAATAAGAGTATATATAAGCACCTTAACATGGAGGCTTTGGAAGAGGAAATTAAAAAGGCAATAGGCACCTGTAAGCGACTTATAATTGTAACAGATGGAATATTTAGCATGAGAGGAGATAATGCCCCACTCAATGTTATTATGGATATAGCAAGAAAATATGACTCTTCTTTTGAAGAAAATATAATTGTGGTAGTTGATGATTCCCACGGAGTTGGTGCTTTTGGAAAGACTGGAAGGGGTACAGAAGAATACACTGGAGCAAAAGTTGATTTACTTATTGCAACCCTTGGTAAAGGTCTTGGTGTAAATGGTGGTTATGTCGTTGGTGATTCAGTAATTACTCAATATCTACGGGAAAAAGCCCCTTTTTACATTTATTCAAACCCTATTACACCTCCAGAAGCAGCAGCGGCACTCAAAGCTTTAGAAATACTTGATAATCCCACTGGTATTAAGCTTCTTGAGCATTTAAGGAATATGACAAACCGTCTAAAAAATGGTTTGGTTAATTTAGGTTATGAAACTATAATGAGTGAGCATCCAGTTGTCCCCTTAATGGTTCGTGATACTAAGAAAACCGCCGATCTTGTTGCTTACCTTAAAGATAACGGAGTACTTGCAACAGGACTTAACTTTCCTGTTGTTCCAAAGGGTGATGAAGAAATACGTTTTCAGGTTTGTGCTGATCATACAGAGAATGATATAGATTATGTATTAGGAGTTTTAAAAGAATATAAACAGAGTAGAGGATAGTGAAATCAAAGTTTAAATTAACTTTTGCTATTATTTTTTTAGTAATTACTCTCGCTGGCTGTAAAAGCAGCGAGAGTAATTTAATAACAGTTCCTGACGTAAGAGGGAAAAACACAGAATCTGCCCAGGAAGAGCTTGCAAAATTAGGATTAAAAGCTGAGATAGTGGAAGGAGAATATTATGCATCTGTTCCCTCGAATTATATAGTTACTCAGAGCCCTTATCCGTTTACCATAGTTAAGCCAGGTAGAAAAATTAAGCTCATAGTAAGCAAGGGCATAGCAAAAGCTGTTGTTCCCGATATAACCGGACTTACTTTTTCAGAAGGGCGGGAGAAACTTACTGAAAAAAATTTGAAGGTTGGTGATATTACCGAAGTTGATGGTTCTGAACCATATGGAGTTATAACGTTACAAGATCCTCCCTCAGGAACTGAGGTTTCTTCTGGGTCTTATGTAGATATAACTGTTGCAACCCCTAAACCTCCAACCGTCCCAAACCTTATCGATATACATTTCGAGGAAGCAAAAAAAATAATCTCAGAAAATGGATATGTTCTTGGAAGAGTTATTTTTAAAGAAAGTAGTTTTCATCCTCGAGGAGTAGTTATTCAACAGGAACCTGTTCCATTCTCGAGAGCTGAATCTGGAACAATTATTAATTTGATTGTCAATGAAAAACCATAAGCTCGGTGCTTCGCTTCTTTCTTTAGATTTCCTTTGCTTGGAAGAGAAAATCAAAGATCTTGTGGATCATGGTATTGACTTTTTCCATATTGACATAATGGATGGAAACTTTGTTCCAAATCTATCCTTTTCGGCAAAGTTTGTTGAGTCGCTTAAGGTAATTTCTCCACAAATACCACTCGATATTCACTTTATGGTTACCGAAAAAGCTTTTTTTAACATAATTGATCAATTCACTGTTTTCAAACCTGAATTTGTAACAGTGCATAGAGAGGCAATCAGTGATTTGAAACATGTTAAAGAAATACTTGAAAAAAAAGATATTAAAATGGGTGTTGCATTAAACCCAGAAATTGAAATCAATAGCATTATGGATGTCATTGACTATATAGATCTGGTTTTAATTATGAGTGTCAAAGCTGGTTTTGGAGGACAAAAATTTATCAATAATACTTTTGAGAAAATTGAGAATTTATCAGCATTAAAAGGAAGTTTCTTAATAGAAGTTGATGGTGGTATTGATCTTCCAATTTCATTAAAACTTAAAGACCATGGCGCGGATTTGATAGTTGTTGGGACAAGCTTAATGAACTCAAAAGACATTGGTGGATTTATCAATACTTTCAAAAGTTATTAAAAATGAAAAAAATTCTTATTTTTGGCTCAGGCGAGAGTGAAGAAAAATCTTTTTATAATAAATTTTTAAATGAAGAAAATATTCTAATCTTAGCTGTTGATGGTGGTGCTAATTTATTATTCGAATTAGGCAAGGTTCCAGATATTTTAATTGGCGACAATGATTCAATTAAAGAGGAAACTTTAAAAAAGCTTAAAGAGAGCCATATAAAGATATTTAACTATCCAAGCGAAAAGAACTATTCAGATTTTGAGCTTGCCTCTGATTATATAATTAATAATGAAGAAAAATCCGATGTCTTATTATTTAATATGTTTGGGAAGAGGATTGATCAATTCCTTTTTAATTTGGAAATTTGCAAAAAACTTACAAATGCTGGTTTTCGAGTCTCAATGATGGGAAGTAGTTGTGAAATTTACTTTATTAAAGATAATTCGATTTTAACAATAAATGGTAAAATAGGTGACATAGTCTCAATATTGCCAGTCAACAACGAAATTGATATTAAGAAAACCGATGGACTTAGGTACGAATTAATAAACGAGAAACTTTATAACGAAACAACAAGAGGATTAAGCAATGAATTGATTAAAGATTCATGTAAAATAGAAATAAATAATGGTATGGCAATGGTTATGTATCTAAGAAAATGACTAATTATAATAAATTAGATATAATTTATAAAACAAATTCTTTTGTTGAAGCAAACTTAATGAAAGGAATACTTGACAATTTTAATATACCAAATTTTATTGAAAAGGAAGCCATTGGAAAGATATTTGGGTTTACGGTAGATGGTTTAGGTGAAATTAAAATTAAAGTTCCGAGTAATTATAAAAATAGGGCATTGAAAGTTTTGAATAACTTTTTAAGGAGGCAAGAAATGAAAATTTTTTTGGATACCGCAAATGTTTCAGAAATAAAAGAAGCTACAAGTTTGGGTGTTATTGATGGTGTAACCACAAACCCTACATTAATGGCAAAAGAAAAAGGCAGTACTCTTCCTGAAATTGTTAAAGAAATTGTATCAATAATAAATGGACCAGTAAGCGTGGAAGTAGTGAGTACAAAAGCAGATGATATGGTAGAAGAAGCAAAAAAGTTACACTCCATGGCACCTTCTAATATTGTTATAAAGGTTCCAATTTGCGAAGAAGGATTAAAAGCAATTAAAAGATTAAGCAAAGAGGGCATAAAAACTAATTGTACTCTTGTGTTTTCAGTAAATCAGGGAATATTGGCGATTAAAGCAGGGGCAACATATGTATCTCCTTTCGTTGGAAGAATAGATGACATTGGCTGGGAAGGAATGGATGTAGTTAGGGATCTTGTTGTATTTATAGAAAATTATAGTTTCAATACTCAGGTAATTGCATCGAGTATTAGGCACCCTCTTCATGTTACTTATGCAGCGGTTTTAGGTGCTCATGTTGCTACTATTCCTTTTTCAGTTTTACAAAAGATGGTTAAGCATCCTTTAACAGACTCCGGTATAGAGAAATTTTTAAAAGATTGGGAAGAGTTTTTACGTTCTTCTAAAAGTGGCATACTTTTAGATTAATCAAAAATGACTGAAAATTTAAATAGGTATAAAACCATAAAGAAGATTGTATGGATTATTTTTTTTCTTAATCTAATAGTTGCTTTAGCCAAAATCATTCTTGGGACATTTACAAAATCTGCTTCTGTTACTGCTGATGGTTTTCATTCCACAGGGGATGCTATGGATAATGTAATAGGAATTATTGGAATTAATCTCGCATCAAAGCCTAAGGATTTAGACCATGCCTATGGGCATGAAAAGTATGAATCATTAGCATCCTTTATAGTTGGAATAATTCTTTTAATACTTTCTGCTAATGTTATTCGTGATAGTATCGATAGAATAATAAATCCCAAAGTGCCAGAGATTTCCATTTTAAGCTTTATTATTATGGGCGCAACTATAGTTATAAATATTTTTGTTTCTATGTATGAGTATAATAGAGGTAAAAAGCTTGAGAGTGAGTTCTTGATTGCAGATTCACTCCATACCCGAAGCGATATTTTTGTTTCTATTGCAGTTATTGCCACTATTTTCTTTGTTAATTTAGGTTATCCAGTACTTGATATAATAACATCAATCATAATTGCAGTAATTATTGCATTAGCTGGTATAAGAGTTCTAAATAGCTCTTCACAGGTGCTTACTGATAGAGAAGTTCTTGATTCAAAAGAACTTCGAGATATAGTTGTTAAAATTCCAGGAGTTAGAGATTGCCATGCAATAAGGACAAGAGGCACTTTAAGTGACATAAAGGTTGATTTGCATATGACAGTTGATAAAAGTATGAGCGTTGATGATGCGCACGAGATTTCAGAAAGAGTCGAGAACGCAGTTAAAGAGAAATTTAATAATGTTTCAGAAGTAATAGTTCATATTGAGCCATATAAAGCAGAGAAGTTATAGTTTAAGCAATATTTATATCAACTTTTCTAACAAAGCTAAACCCTACAAAAAACTACAAAAAATATGTTGAGTTATTCAATATTTTAGTCAATTTCACATTTCCTTTACTTTACCTAAAAAACCTTGTATTTCATTAATATTTTTTATTCGAGACAAAATAAATCAATTTTAGAAAAATAGCAGAGTTTTATGTATAATATTAATATATATATTAATTAATTCGGTGGTGATTTATAAAATGACTTTAAATGACATAATTATTACAAATAGAGGGTTAGCACAAATGCTAAAAGGTGGAGTAATAATGGATGTTACTACTCCTGAGCAAGCTAAAATAGCAGAAGAGGCTGGGGCAGTTGCTGTAATGGCGCTTGAGAGAGTGCCAGCTGACATCAGAGCTACTGGTGGAGTAGTAAGAATGGCAGATCCTCTAATAATCAAAAAAATCAAAAAAACTGTCACTATTCCTGTTATGGCTAAGTGCAGAATAGGCCATTTTGTTGAAGCACAAGTTTTAGAAGCATTAGGTGTAGACTACATTGACGAAAGTGAAGTCTTAACTCCAGCTGACGAAGAGCATCATATTGATAAGACAAAATTTAAAATTCCATTTGTTTGTGGTTGTAGAGATTTAGGTGAAGCTTTAAGAAGAATTTCAGAAGGAGCATCTATGATAAGAACAAAGGGTGAGGCTGGAACAGGAAATGTAGTTTCCGCTGTAACACATATGAGAAAAGTTCAGGATGAAATAAGAAAAGTGTCGAGTATGTCCGAAGAAGAGCTTTATACTGAAGCAAAAAATCTCTCAGCATCAATCGAACTTCTCTTTGAAGTAAAAAAACTTGGTAGATTACCAGTAGTTAATTTTGCAGCTGGCGGAGTAGCTACACCAGCTGATGCCGCTTTAATGATGCAGCTCGGCGCTGATGGAGTTTTTGTTGGCTCAGGAATATTTAAATCTTCTAATCCTTCAAAAATGGCAAAAGCAATTGTAGAGGCAACTGTGCATTATAATGAACCAGATGTAATCGCTTCTGTATCAGAAGGATTGGGCGAGCCGATGAAAGGCATAGACATCAACCTTCTTAAGGAGAGTGAAAAGCTACAAGTTAGAGGAATATAAATTTGATGAGAGTTGGTGTACTTGGATTTCAAGGCTCCGTAGAAGAACATGTATTAAGTCTCAAAAAATTAAATATCGAAACAGTTAAAGTAAAAAATATTGACACGTTAGCAAAAGTAAGTGGAATAGTTCTTCCGGGAGGTGAAAGTACAACTCACATTAAACTGTTAAAAGAAACTGGGTTGTTTGATCCACTAAAAAAAATAATTTCAGAAGGCTTACCTACTCTTGCTACCTGTGCAGGCTTGATACTTTTAGCAAGCAAAATTGATACAGGGCAGGATGCATTGAATGTTCTTGACATAGAAGTTATTAGAAATGGATATGGTTCTCAATTATTCAGTTTTGTGGAGGATATTAATATTTTAGGTTTTAATGAACCTTTTAGAGCTGTTTTCATTAGAGCACCTATAATAAAAAGTATTGGGAAAAATATAGATGCTTTAGCAAGAGACAGCAAAGGAAATATCTGCTTTATTAAAAGTAATAAAATTCTGGGTTCAACGTTTCACCCAGAATTAACAGAAGATTTAAGGGTACATAAAATGTTTATTGATCTTATATAAAGGGAGGAAATTTAAAAATGTCTGGACATTCTAAATGGCATAATATAAAAGGAAAGAAGACTGCAGCAGATGCTGCAAGAGGTAGGCTTTTTACGAAGATTGGAAAGGAAGTTACTATAGCTGCAAGGGAAGGAGGAGGTAATCCTGATTCTAACCCAAAACTTCGTGCAGCAATAGAAAAAGCAAGATCGGTAGGTATGCCGTCTGATAATATAAAAAGAGCAATACAAAGAGGGACAGGAGAACTTAACGATGGCTCAACTTACGAAGAATTGATTTATGAGGGATATGGCCCAAATGGTGTAGCAGTAATAGTCGAAGTAGCTACAGATAACAGGAACCGTACTATGGCTGAAATAAGAAAAATATTCTCAAAATTTGGTGGTAGTCTTGGCGAGCAGAATTGTGTTTCTTGGATGTTTAGCTCTATTGGTAAAATTGTTCTTAAAAGCGATTCTTTGACTGAAGAAGAGGCTTATGACCTTGCAGTGAAAGTTGATGCCGCTGATGTTCAAAAAGAAGATGAAAAATATGCTTTAATAACTACTCCTGAGAACTTATTCAAAACTAAAGATTTGGTTGAAAAAGAGGGTTTCGAGGTTGAGTCCTCTGATATTATTAAAGTACCTAACACAAACGTTAAACTTGAAGGAGAAGACTCTCAGCGCATGATGAAGCTAATGTCAGAATTAGAAGATCATGATGATGTACAACGAGTATTCGCTAACTTTGAAATTTCCGATGAAGAAATTGAAAAGTTCCTTGCTCTCTCTAACTAAAAGCAAGTGATCGTTTTTGGGATAGATCCAGGAATTGCTAATACTGGATATGCTTTAGTTGAAAAAGAAGACTCTAATAGACTTAAGGTGCTTGAAACTGACAATTTTACCACTAAAAAAATCCCGACAGAGAAGCGCCTTAACCAGATATTTGAATTCTTAAAAGAAAAGGCGATTCTATACTCGCCTGATTGTTTTGCAATCGAAAAATTATACTTTAATAAAAATACGAAAACTGCTCTAATTATCGAAGAAGTTCGAGGAATAATTTTACTTCTTGCAGCTCAATTAAATATACAAATATTCCAGTACACACCTCTTGAAGTAAAAAAAACTCTCACTATGTATGGAAAAGCATCAAAATCGGAAACTAAAAAAATTTTAGAAAGTATGCTTGAAACTGAATTACCAAAATCTGATGATGCTTGTGATGCCGTTGGAGTGGCAATATGCCATTTTTTGAAAACTTATTAGTAAAAAAGCATGCTTACCTACATAAAAGGAAAAGTAGTTAATAGTTTCGAAGATTCTATTATCGTAGAAATCAATGGTTGTTTTGGTTTAAAAATATATGTTCCTCATCCAGAAAGTTTTGATATAAATTCTGAATATACAATTAGAACTGTTCTTATTATAAGGGAAGATTCTTTTAATATTTTTGGGTTCCAAAATGATAACGAGGTTAACATTTTTAACCTATTAACTTCAATTCCAAAAATGGGTTCAAAGGTGGCTATCAATATTCTTTCAAAATATTCGCCAGATGAAATTTCCAATATTGTTTCAAGCAGTAATTTTGAAGCTTTAAAAAAGGTAACTGGGATAGGAGAAAAAACTGCAAAGAAGATAATACTATATTTAAGCGAAAAGCTTAATAATTTTGATACATTTATAGGATTACCTAAAAAAAATAATGAAGCATATATAGAAGCCAAAAATACCCTTACAAATTTAGGACTTTCTACAAATGAAGCTAAAAACCTACTTGACAGGGTTCTCAAAGCTAATAATGATATTAAAAATCCAGATATTCTTATAAAAGAAGCGATTAAACTTATGAAAAATGAAGAAAATAAACTTTAGAAATTTAATTTTTAATGTTATCTTTGCATTCCTGCTTATATCAACTATAGGTTACCTTTTTAAATATAAAATTACCTCAGATAAACTCAAAAAAGTCCAAATGGAAAATAATGTGCTTAAAAATCAAATTGAAGAACTAAAAGCTGACATTGATTTTGCAAAAAGTCCAGAATTTATTGAAAAGGTTGCAAGAGAAAAATTTGATATGATAAAAGATGGAGAACTTATAATTACCCTTGAAGAAAAATAATAAATACTATAATAATATAAATAATATTTTAAGAGGCGGCATAGCTCAGTTGGTTAGAGCATACGGCTCATACCCGTAGTGTCCGGGGTTCGACTCCCTGTGCCGCCACCAATGCAGATGATTTCAATTTATGATAAATTTAAATTACTATTATTAGGTAACAATTTAATCAAAGCTAATGATAAAATTCTTTTAGGTGTATCTGGTGGATCGGATTCCATAGCTTTAATGGATCTATTTTTAACTTTAAAAAAGGAGCTCCAAATATCTATAGGGGTTGCTCACGTTAACTATGGCTTAAGAGGCATTGATAGCAAATTAGATGAAGAATTGATTCGATATATCTGCGAAAAAGAACAAATTAATTGTTATGTTTTCAATGTAAGTAAGGAAATATTAGAAAAAACTAATGGCAGTGGGTTGGAAGAAAAAGCAAGGAATATAAGGTATACATATTTCAATGAATTAAAAAGAATTCATTATTACTCAAAGATTGCTATTGCCCATACTAAAGATGATGTAGTTGAAACCTTATTATTTAACCTTATTCGTGGTACAAGCCCAGAAAAATTTTCATATGTTTTACCATTATATGATGATAAAAGTGGAATATTAAGGCCTTTAATAGAATTTTCAAAAGAAGAGTTGATTGCATACAATAAAAGCAAAGGATTAGAGTTCAGGCTTGACAACACTAATAAGGATTTAATATATAGTAGAAATAGAATAAGAAATGAAATTATCCCTCAAATTAGAAAGATAAATCCATCTTTCGAAAATAGTATTCTTAAGTTTAGGGAGATTTTAAAAATAGAAGAAGATTTTATTGATAGAGAAATAGATAAGCAATTCGATGGAGAAAATATAGTAAAAACTGATAATTCTTTCTTAATACTCAAAAATTACTTTATTAATCTTCATGACGCGCTTAAACTTCGCATTTTAAGAAAAATTAGAGAAACACTTTCTGGAACACTAAAAGATTTTTATTATTCAGAGATAGTCCATATTAAGAATGGATTAATGAAAACAGATAATTTTAAATATTTTGATAAATTCATAAAAGTTTATATAAAAGGAAGTTGGATTATAATAGAGAATATAAAAGAAGGTAATATTGATGAATGAAGAAATTGAATACGAAATTAAGAGTGTACTCTTTACAAGAGAAGAAATTGATGAAAAAGTTAAAGAGTTAGCAAAAGAAATTAATTCTTTTTACAATGAAAACTTATCCATAATAGGAATTTTAAAAGGTGCTTTTGTATTCCTTGCTGATCTTATACGATATTTAGATTTAAATTTAAAAATTGATTTTATAGAAGTCTCGAGTTATGGAGCAAATACTGAGAGTTCTGGGAATATTAATATAGTAAAAGATATTAAAATGGATATTAAAGATAGAAATGTTTTAATGGTTGAAGATATTGTTGATAGTGGTTTTACTATTGCATATCTAAAAGAAGAATTTAGAAAGAGAGAACCAAAATCAATAAAAGTTTGTTCATTTCTTGATAAACCATCCCGAAGGAAGGTGCCTATAGATTTAGATTTTTGTGGTTTCACTATCCCGGATGCGTTTGTAGTAGGTTATGGTATGGATGTAAATGAACATTTCAGAAATCTACCATTTATTGCTATTGTTGATAAAGTTAACAAAAAAGGAGTTTAAAAAGAGTTAATGTCTGAAAATAACAAAAAGAAACAACCAAATATTAATTTTCTCCTCCTCATTGTTTTAATTCTTATAGTAATAATCGTATCGTTTATTTTTGATATGAGCAAAGGTGCAAGTCCTGTTCAGCTTAAATACAATGAATACCTCGTTTATATTGATGATGGAAAAATAATTTCTGCAGAGATACGTGGAAATAAAATCACGGGTAAATTAAAAGATGGTTCTGATTATGTTGTAACAATTTATCCAGAATTAATACCAACAATTACTGAAAAGCTTGCTAAAAGCAATGTTCAAACTCAACTTATTCAATCTTCAAGTTCTGATTTTTGGGGAATTTTTATAAATATCGGAACAACTCTTTTAATCTTGGGTCTTTTTTGGTATATGCTTAGCAGGGCTGTAAAATCATCCGGTGGAAACCAGGTTTTTAATTTTGGTAAAAGTACTGCAAAACTTTTTATGGAGGATAAGCCAAAAATCTCTTTTAAAGATGTTGCGGGCTTATACGAAACAAAGCAAGAATTAATTGAGATAGTTGAGTTTTTAAAAGAACCAAAAAAATTTACCTCTATTGGAGCAAAAATACCTAAAGGAGTGCTTCTTGTCGGTCCTCCAGGCTGCGGTAAAACTCTTCTTGCAAGAGCAATATCAGGAGAAGCAAAAGTTCCATTTTTTAGTGTGTCTGGATCAGAATTTGTTGAAATGTTTGTTGGTGTCGGAGCTTCTCGAGTAAGAGATCTCTTTATGCAAGCAAGAAAGTATGCTCCATCTCTAATATTTATAGATGAAATAGATGCTGTTGGAAGACATAGAGGTGCTGGTTTAGGTGGAGGTCATGACGAAAGAGAGCAAACTCTAAATCAGCTTCTTGTAGAAATGGATGGATATGATCCT
This sequence comes from Caldisericota bacterium, assembly GCA_052034135.1. Lineage (GTDB taxonomy): Bacteria > Caldisericota > Caldisericia > UBA6126 > JAGPKI01 > JAGPKI01. Next base: position 31,579 of record JBPOJC010000101.1, read on the forward strand.
CGAATTGGAATAATTGTTATTGCAGCAACAAATAGGCCCGACATTCTTGATCCTGCGTTACTCCGCCCTGGAAGATTCGATAGACATATTGTGGTTAATATGCCAGACAGGCAAGAGAGAGAAGAAATTTTAAAATTACACGCTCGAAACAAGCCAATAGACGAACAGGTTGATTTTACCGTTCTTGCACGAAGAACTGCAGGTTTTACAGGGGCAGACCTTGAAAATCTTTTAAATGAAGCAGCTATTCTTACAGCAAGAAGAAACAAGAAAATAATAGAAATGAGTGAAATAGAAGAAGCAATTGACAGAGTTCTTGCCGGACCTGAGAAGAAAAGTAGGGTTGTAAGTGAAAAAGAAAAAAGAATTATTGCAATACATGAAGTTGGGCATGCTGCAGTAATTAGAAATTTTCCAGATCTTGAGCCAGTGCACAAAATTTCGATAGTTTCAAGAGGCATGGCTTTAGGTTATACTTTACAGCTTCCTTATGATGACAAATATCTAATGACAAAGCGTGAAATCTTCCATAAAATTTGTTCCCTGCTTGGCGGAAGAGCAGCTGAAGAAGTTATTATAGGAGACATAACGACAGGAGCTGAAAATGATCTTGAACAAGTAACAAATCTTGCAGCAGATATGATAACAAAATATGGAATGAGTAATTTATTGGGACCCCGTAGTTTCGGAAAAGAACATGGTCCAGTATTCTTAGGAAAAGACCTTGTTAAGGAGAAAGATTACAGCGAATCGACTGGTAAATTAATTGATGCAGAAGTTAATAAAGTTATAGAAAAAGCTTATAAAGAAGCTAAAAATATAATCATCGCAAAAAAAACAGAAATTATAGATATATCTAACATACTTTTACAAAGAGAGAGTCTCGAAGGTGAAGAGCTTGATAAATATCTTGATCTTCTAAAACTTAATTTAGAAGAAGAGGAAGAGAAAGAGGAAGAGAAAAAAGAAAAAATAGAAACTATTTAAGCTAACCTAAAAAGGCTCCATTTATGAATTTTGAAAAATAATTCAAAGTTAGTTATTATTTTAATTTTATTAATTTCAGTTTATTTTAACCAGATTTTTTGACATAATCAAGAAGCTTAAGACATTCAAACTCTCATTGTTCTATATCAAAAATCATGATAATGCTTATTGTCCAATTTCTCTTTGACCTCCTTTTTTTGAGTTCGTTATACCGTTTTAGAGGAGGTCAAATTTAATTTTCCTTGTTTCTTTAGGTAAACCAACCAATACAAAAAGCCAACAAAAAAGGCTCCACCGATGATGTTTCCTACAGTAACAGGAATTAGGTTCTTTACAAAAAAACCGTATGTATTTAAATTGGTAAGCTGATTTAATGATAAGTTTAAACTACTTATAACTTTTTGATTCTTACTTAGAACAATACCAATGGGAATTAGATACATATTAGCTACACAGTGTTCAAAACTTAGCGCAACGAACGCAGTAATAGGAAATATAATAGCTAATATTTTGCCTGTAATATCTCTTGAGGCAAAAGATAACCAAACCCCAAGGCATACAAGCCAATTACATAGTATTCCTCGACAAAAAGCTTCCCCTAATGAGATATTTATTTTTGAATTAGCTATAGAAACTATTGTAGCTCCGAGCGAAAAATCATTTGTTTTCCATAAACCACTATAGTAATATAACAAAACCATTAATAATGCCCCAATAAAGTTACAAAAATATACAACTACCCAATTGCGTAATAGTTTTGACAGAGAAATCCTTTTATCCAGTAATGACATAATAATTAAGTTATTACCGGTGAATAGCTCTGCTCCGCCAATGATAACTAATATAAGGCCAAGACTAAAGACAATTCCTGATATAAATTTCCCAATGCCATATCCTACGTATTTCATGCTATCGTATAGGATTAGGGTAGACATCATTCCTCCAAACGCAATAAAAGCACCTCCAAGTAAACCAAGAACAACAAGTCTTATAAGTGGTAAATTAGCTTTGTTTGTGCAAACATTTTCAGCCAGATTTTGAGCAATGTCTCCTGGGCTATCACAATATTTTTCCACTATTACCCCCTTTTATTAGTTTCTTTAGAATATTTTATTATTACTACATGATAATAATATCTAAAAAGATGAAATTTCATATTCTCAAGTGTTATGTCTTGAATTAATATTTTCTTTATTAATAGAGAGGTATCAATATTTAAAGCATAGATACTGAGATTCCTTAAGGACTTGTGTGCGATAATACCGCATTTCAGAATGACGGAGTGGGTGTCATCCTGAGGAAGTGTATCTTCATTTTGCTTCGTAAGGATCTCGTGGTGTGTCATTCCCGCGAAAGCGGGAATCCAGGAAAAAAAGAATATAGATCCCCGATAAAAGATTTCGGGGATGACAGTTGTGCGGATTTTGGGGATGACCACCCCTCTCCTGTCTTCCTGAGAGAGCGTATCTTTATTTTGCGACTGAAGGAACTCCTCTTTTCGCTATTATAGAGTTTGAACCCATTATAAATAGATGATTAAGTTAACCTTGATATAATGACAGTCTCTGTCTCCTTTACCCACTCCACTGTCGCACCTAAACTTTCAGCAATGAACCTTACAGGAACAAATGTTCTACCATTCTTTATTACCGGAGGAGCGTCTAAAACATAGGTTCTTCCATTTATGAATGCCGTTGTATTCTCAATTTGGAGAGTGATTGTCATCGAATCAAACTGTATAACAATTGTTTGAGTCTCCTTTACCCACTCTACTGTCGCACCGAAACTTTCAGCAATGAACCTTACAGGAACAAATGTTCTACCATTTAATATAAATGGTGGATAATCAAGAGTTATTTCCTTACCATCAATTGTGGCAATTGGATTTCCTATTGAAAGCTTAATTAAAATCTGGTGATAGTTGTAAACTTCTATTTTCAGGGTTGATGAATTGCCTAATGCATCTGTTGCAACAATTGTAATCTCGTTATTACCGAGTACTAATGGAATAACTACTTCAAATAAATCATGAACAACATTTGCCTGTATACCATTTGCTGTTACTTTAGCACCTGGCTCCACTCTACCTCTTAAAGTAAATTCTTTCTGGTCAATTAGTTTATCTATTTTTTCGATTAATATTTCAGGTCCTGTTGTGTCAAGAACAATTTCTACACTTTTCTTAATCTCTTCATTTTCATATTTTGCTACAACTATCAGCTGATTGAAGCCCTCTTTTAATCTCACATTAATAGCAAACTTACCAAATTCATCTGCACTTACTGAATTTTCCCAAATGCTAACAAGCGCCTCTGGCAAAGTTTTACCTGTAATTGTTACATTAGGATTGTTAGTAGGGCTTTCTACTGGGTCAATCTCGAGAAATAGTTTTTGCTCGCGCTTTATCACTCTAATGGTAGTTTGACCTGGCATCATTCCTTCCTTTGAAGCTTCAACAGTTATTTCGCCAATTTCAGTTGGATGAATTACTGTATTAAATTTACCTTTTTCGTTAGTCTTTCCACTTACCGATACACCACAACCAGTTATTTTAACTGTAGCACCTTGCACTTCCCTGCCTGTCCCAACTTCTTTAACTGTAATTGTTACATCATTATCTTCTTTTACATAAATAGTTGTCGGATTCACAGATATACCGTTACTTAGCACAGAATCAAAATAAAGCACCTTCTCAATCTTCATTTGATATGGTGGTGAGAAGAGTTTATTCTCGTAGTAAAAATCAACCCATGCAATTTTCTCTCCGAGTCCTGTTGGGGTAAAAAGCATAATTGCTTCTAATTGAATTTTATCACCACCATTATTAGCATTCTTTATCTTGCCGTAAACTGTATTTTCATGCTGAGCGCCAGTAATACCTATTATTCCGTCCTTAAATAAAGCTTCATCCCTGCTATCCGCTGTTAAAATCTCAAATTTCAAATGGTTTTCATAAGCATAAATAAGGTCATAGTTATAAATATTCATATAATTTTTAGGGAGTTCCTTGCCAGTTTTTGCATCGTAAACTTTCATTTTTAGTCTTCCCGCCCCAATCTGGGTTGTTGGAATGCTGTCAAAGTCAAGATAAAATGTATAATCCTTTCTGTAACGCGTCTCAACCTTCTTAGGTGAATCTGATGAAATCGGTGGTCCACCTGCTACATCCATATTTCCATAAGGATTGCAACCAATGAGTCCTCCAATTGTAGTTATATCCTCAGCAAAGATATAAAATTTACATCTTCCTTTAGTATCAAACACCAATGAATCATGATAATCAAGTTTCCCATCCTCATTTATGTCTGCAAATAAATAACCATCATCGTAAGGCAAATTATAAATTGCTCCAAAACCCCATCCTTCATATGGTGGAGGAAAATCGAACTGAGGATTTATTTTAAAAGCACCATCATCCCACATAATATTTGATGTTATATAATAAGTATAGTAACCTGTATCAGTAACATATCCATTTGAATTAATATCTTTTACTTTAAATCCATCAATTTCGTGAAGCTCTTTATTTAGTAAATCAATCTTGCCATTCAAATTGTAATCGATACCTAAATGGAGAAAGTATCTATCACCATTGTCGAGAAGGAAATTCGCTTGTGAACCATTCATATTGTAAGTTCCATATGTAGTTCTTGGTTTAGGCATAAATTCGAAATTCGCAGGCTTTGTAGTAAATGGGGTAAATCTGGCATACTCTTTTACACCACCGCAAACATTTATATCTTTGTCAACTCCCTTTATTGGCATACCTTGAGCATTTCTTGCTGATACAGTAATCTCATAAATCCTATTATCTCCTGCGGTAAGTACAAAATCAGGTTCTCCCGGTACAGTAAAAATTCTCCTCTCTGGATCTTCAGTATTTATTATCTCATATGTAACTGTTGGCTTTGCAACGTCTACTTTTACGCTCCCTGCTCTTTTTCTGTCAGGAGTATAAACTGTAATATAAAAAGCTCCGGCGTCATTAGCACAAAAACCTTTAAAGATATATTTACCTTCTTTTGCTTGAGTAAAATCAATAGTTATTGGCTCAAATCCGAATAAATTTTTATTTGAAATCCTTGTTCCATCATCATTATGCAAATTCGTTCTCACCCAGTAATATTGTCCCAATTCAGCTGGATGATTATCCTTAAAAAGAATATTCCATACAGTTCTATCATCTATTTCTCCGCCAAGAGTTAAGTCAACTGGCTCACCAAATTCATCTGTAACATAAATAGTAAAAGGAGAGGTAGGGTCTACTAATTCAGGAACACACCCAGCAGTTAAAGGATTTGGCGAATAAGTAACAACCAATCCTTGAGCTGCTGTTGTATTATGATTTATTGGAATTAAACAAAAAAGCAACGCTATACATATTGATATTGAAAATACTTTCTTCATATTTATTACCTCCATATTATAGTAGTTCATCATACTATAAATATGGTATTTCTTTATTTATGGTTCAATCTTTACCTTTTCTCATTGCTTCTATAACTTCTTTAGACTGAGGAATAACAAGCACTGCTCCTATAATCATTGGCAGGTAAAAGCTTAAAAACCTCCATAGAAATATATAGACGGGCGATTGAATGTTAATAAAGCTTTTTGTGAGAAAATTATACCCAACTTCGGCTATACCACTACCACCGGGTGTAGGCAAATAAGGCTGCAGAAGGTAAAAAGAAGCCTGAGCTAAAAAGATATTCATAAACCCAACATCCTTAGCTCCAATTGTTTTTAGAAGAAAATAAGGAAGAGAAAATTGTGAAACCCAGAATAATAAAGACCAGAATAATACTTTGGGAAACCATGAATAATTCTTGAGCAAGGGCTCAATATTTTTAGGTCCATTTCTTAAAGAATTTGAGATAGAAGAAGCGATTCTGTTTAAAAATTTAAACCTTCCACCGAGGAAATCTAACAATTTACATATGGCTTCTCTAATAATAGTGGAATATTTATTTTTGCTAAATAAAATGAAATAACCAAAAATAGAAGCAAGCCCATATATGACAAGAACAATAATAATTATGTTTCCTAAAAAACTACCGAGATAATTTTTTAAACTTATACCTAAAATTATAGAAAGCAAACCCCTGAGAAAACCATTTAAAATCATTTTTGCCATTACTGCTGGGAAAGATAATTCTAAGCCAACATTAGCGCCTTTCAGTAATACTAATTCTGCGGGTAAAAACCCAGAATTAAATGGAGTTATTGCCCCAAAAAAGAAACTTGATAGCATTATTTTGAGTAACTGGAACAATCCTAATTTATGACCTATAGCATCAAGAACTATTTTTAGAGACATTGTGTCTGCAATCCACCAAATTGCAGTTACCCCTAATGCAAATATTAGCCATAAATAATTCAAACCCTCGAAACTAATTTTTCCAGTAGTACGAATAAGAATAAATATTCCAATAAACCCAAATAAAAGCGAAATAACAAACCCCTGCCACGGTTTTAAATTCATTAGATGTTCACTTCTTTCAACAAATTTTCAATCTCTTCGTTAAAATCAACTTTTTTCAATAACTCAGCATAGGTATCTGAGGATATTCTTGTTGCGGGTTTAGTAGGAACAAATTCACATTTTTTATTTACTTTATGATCAAATGTGCCTATCTTTATAGCTAAACTTATAATTTCTTCCTTATTCAGACCAATTAATGGTCTTAAAACAGGTAATTCAGAAGATCTATCCAAAACTTGAAGATTATCAAGAGTTTGAGAAGCAACCTGACCCAAGTTTTCCCCTGTAATAATTGCTTTTGCGCCATATTTTTTAGCTACTATATTTGCCACTTTGTACATTGCACTTTTACATAAAATGCACATATATTTCCCAACATTTTTACTTTGCAACTTCTTAAGAAACTTTGAATAGTTTGAAATACTGATCAATTTTATTTTCCTTCCTACATAACTCATTAAAATCTCTTTTATTTTATCTGGCTCATCCTCTCCTAAATGCAGTATTATTATCTCGCAGCCTCTTTTACCCATTAGCCATGTAGAAACAGGAGAATCAATACCATTTGAAACCAATGCTACAACTTTTCCCTGACTACCGTATGGCAGTCCTCCAGGACCATTTATTTTTTCCCAATAAATAAATGTATCGTAAACATTTGCATCAACGTATATTTTTAGTTCTGCATTTTTAAGGTCTACTTTTATATCGTCAAAAAAAGAGGCGAGCTCGATTTCAATTGTTTTATGAGAGATTTTAAGCTGTTTATCTTTTTTAGCTCTAATGCAAAAAGAATTTGGAGGATTAGCAAGGAAGGTATCTTTTACTTTGCTAAATCTCTCCTTAATTGATGAGACATTTGATTTACACTTTAAAGCAAAACTTACAAAATTAACTCCAAATGTATTAGCGATATATATTGCATCTTCTTTTTTTAAGTTTCCATAAATGCAAATTGCATCATTTTCTACTCTTATTTTCTCGAAATCTATTTCCCTTCTATTTAGCTTTTCAACTATATTGGATATGAGTATATCCCTAAAACTTTTTTTAACATAAGTCTTTTTTAAAAATAGTTCGGAGTAGCGAACAATTAATGCATCATAGTCTATTCCCATAATTTTGTTTCAATAATCTGATCTTTGGTAAGAGAAGGCAACTGAGTGTAATATGCCAAAGATTCAAGAGCAGCCGCCAAAGGCAATAGCCCAATAAGCTCCGTTTCTCTTATTGAAACCCCATACCTTTTTGCTTCTAACTTAACAAGCTCAACTACTCTATATAAAGGCAATTTTTTGAAATCAAGAATATTCATAGAAACCTGAGCTAATCCCTTCTCTTCTATAAACATTCCTCTTGCCTGAAGGTACCTATGTCCGCCATTACTCTCTCTAATTTTTTTTGATATTTCTTTAGCAATTTCTACGTTTTCTGTATCCAGGTAAACATTAAAAGCTATTAAAAACTCTCTTGCTCCAACAGCAGTAGCGCCAGCAGTTGGATGCTTTTTTGATGGTCCAAAATCTGGCTTCCACTCCTCTAAACAAAGCTTATCATCAAGGCCTTCAAACTCACCTTTTCTTATATTTGGTAAAGCTCTGCAGTATTCTCTTTTTGCTGAATTTGCATAAAGAAATACAGGAATATTAAGTTCTTCACCTATCATTCTGCCAAGCTCTTCGCTTGCTTTTATGCAATCATCCATTGCAGTATTAGAAAGCGGTATTAGGGGTATTACATCAATTGCCCCCATTCTCGGATGAGTTCCTTTATGGTTATTTAAATCAATTAGCTCTGAGGCTTTCTTTGCAAGATTAAAAGCACCTTTAATCACGTATTCAATAGGACCAATAAAAGTGATAACAGTCCTATTATGATCTGGATCAGATGAATAGTCTATAAGTTTAAGCTCTTTTATTTTTCTTATTTCATCAATGCATTGCTCAATTATTTCTTTGTTTCTTCCCTCTGAAATGTTAGGAACACATTCTACAATCTTACTTTCCATATTTTTCTCCATTTTATTTTCCAAGGTATTTAGATGATTAATAGCCTGGATAGAGAATCAATATTGTTTGAGTTAAAGAAACCCATTCAACTTTTGCATCAAGCTCTTCAGCAACAAACCTTAAAGGAACAAAAGTCCTACCATTTACTATTTTTGGCGCTACTCCATCTGGAAGTGTTTTATCTTTACCATTTACCTTAGATATAGAATTACCAATAAATAGTTCAATTGTCTTATCAAACCTCTCTATTGTAACTTTTCGTAAAGCATTATCCCATGAGACTTCTGCCTCGCAATTTTCAGCAATTTTCCTTATAGGCACTAACGTTCTACCATTTTCTATAAATGGTGGAGCTTCGAGTTTTTCAATCCTATCATCTATTTTTATCTCACTTTTCCCAATTGTTAGTTGCAATCGAACTTGTTTTCCAGTAGATATTGCAAAATCAGCTCCTTTAAAATCATAGTTCATTTCACTTAAGAAAGAGTCTCTTAGAGAAATTTTAAAGAAATCTATTTTTGCATTACCAGGCTTTCTTGCCCTAAAAACAAGATGAACTACATCTCCGCTACCACTTTCCCCAAGTTCCTTCTTTGTTACGCCAACCGAGACTCTTCCTTTTTCATTATCTATAGATTTATCAATATTTATATTTTCTGGAATAGAAGTAAAGAAATTACCTAAAGTTACATCTCTTAAATAGAGTAATTGTTGGGGATAACTTATAATAAAGTTTGCAGATCTTAGATTTCTTGCATCTTTTATAAAAATGGATGTTTTAAAATCTTCTCCAGCTCTAACAGGTATTGGGTACGATATTGAAACTGTTGTATTGACTTCTTTTGATTGAATAACAAGTACTCCTGTGGCCTCTCTTCTTAAATCCCTGCCTGAGAAAGCAGTAACAGTAAATTTAACTTTTATTTGATCCGCTTCAGGAGAAGTATCAATTACTAAATTTATCTTATTATCAGGCGGAGTAACAACTGACTTATCAAAATATCTTGCAACTCCTTTACAGCTGCATGGGAAACCAGTTACAGAGAATGTAATTAAATCCTTAAAACCTTCAGTTGTATTAACTGTAATTTCATATTTTGTGCTCTCGCCAGGAGCTATAGTGCTTATTTCAGGTTTAATACTTATATTGAAGTCATAAACTGCTGAGCCATAAACATAAATCTTGCCTTCTTCTGAACCAAAAATAATTCTTCCGTTAGAAATAGATAAAGACGTAGAAATATTAGCACCTACATTTCCTTCAAAAGATGTCTGGCCAGAAAAAGAGTCAACTGCTAATAAGTTACCATCACCATCAGGGAAAAATATAATTCTACCTGCACTAATTGGAGGAATAGAAGCATTTTTGACGGGATGTGTCCATAATTCTACTCCATTACCAGTATTTATTCCAACATATTTATCTTTAGCCCCAACGCAAAGTATTCTTTTATCAAAATAAGCAAAAGCAAATGTAGTGGTGAAAGGATATTTAATTTCTGATTTCCATATAAGTCTTCCTGTTATATCGTCAAAACAGTAAAGATTTCCTTCATCATCCCCTGTCATAACAAATTCAGTTCCTGTAACTGGAGATATGTGAGATTTGGAAGATAAGTTATAATTCCAGACTACCCTCCCTGTCTGACTATCAAGAGAAAAGATTTTACCAACGGAAGTTGTAACATATACATAATTAAGTTTCATACAGGCTGCTGACTCTATTGTCTCGTGAAGATCAGTCGCCCAAACAATCTTTCCATCAATAATATTTATGCAATAAACTTTTCCATTAACGCCAGAAGCATAAAGAAATCTAAATGATACTGTTAGAGGAGCAACTACTGGGCTTTCAAGAACTACCTTCCACAAAAGATTACCGGTTTTCTGATCAAGACAAAATATCGTGCCTTTTCCTGAAGCAATTAATATATTGTTATCAGAGATGGTAAGACTGCTAACTATTTCTTCTTCAAGTGGTTTAAACCATATAATTTCTCCACTAAATAAAGAGGCGCTTCCTACATAACCATTCTTAGTTGTGAAAAAAATATCTGAATCTTTCACTAAAATTGTCCCAGAAAGCGCATATCCAACATCAATTTCTAATAATTTTGTTAGAGGAAGGAACATCTGCTCACTTGAGTAGCCATTTCTTGTTTCATCTTTTTGAAATGAAGTCCAATCAAATGTTTGAGCAGATGCAACAGATAACCCAACAGAGATTAAAATAACTAAAATCGAGATTATATTTTTACATCTTTTTTTCATATTGATTCCCTCTTTAAAATTCTTATATTCTATAATTCCATTCATTCGAACTATATTTTAATACATATTCAGAAAAACTTCCAATTTCAGATGGTTCTATTGCCTTAAAATTAATACTAAAAAATTCAATAAAGGTTTTCATTATTTCATCTTTTAGTTTATCTTCGCTTTCTTTAAAACCTTCATCTCTTAAAGATGTTATCTTTCTTTTACCTATACTAATAAGCTTATTTTTATCTCCATTTGTTTTTAGTACTGTAAAAATATCTTCTATATTAACATTGATGAGAATGGAACCATGCTGTAATAAACCACGTTTATCACGCATCTGCGCAGAACCAACAAGTTTTTTACCGCTTACTTTTATATCTTTAAAAGTAGGAGCAGCAAAGCAGGAAGGAGAATTAACTTCTGTGTCATTATCAGAAGAAAAATATGCAGAAATACCAAGATTGTTAAAAGCTTTGACTATTGGCTTACAGAGAAGATCATAAGAATCAATTATACTTTGCTCAAGTAATCTATGCCCTGAAGGTGCAGTAATTGAATAAGTAATTTCTTTATCATGTAAGACTGCTCTTCCGCCAGTGGGTCTTCTCACAAATCCAAAACCTTTTTTTGATAATTCAGAAAAATTAACTGTAGCATTTGCTTTCTGAAAATATCCAATAGATAAAGTGGGTGGACTCCACTTGTAAAAACGTAATATAGGAATATTGCTCTTAAGCGAAAAACAAAGCAATGCTTCATCTAAAGCCATATTATATTCAGGAGATGATTCCCCTGTGTCCAGAAAAAACCACTCTTCCATTTGCTCTATCTTTTACCGGATTTGTCCTCGATACTAAATTTGTAAGGCGGTTTTTCAACAACATCTATATCTTGTCGTAACTTCACAAATTTTTCCTTCGGATAAAAATTATATATAAGAAGATTACTATAAAACCAGGTATATTTTCCAATAACCGTACCAGGAAGAGTTGAACAGTTTGAGCCAATTCTTACATAATCACCAGTAACAAGACCAAATTTATCATAACCTGTTTCAAATTCTTTATCATTAATTTTTATAATAATATCCTTTTGATCAAATCGTCTATTGTCAGTCACAACACCAGAACCTATTCTTGTGCCTTTGCCAATAATACTGTCATCAACAACAGAGTGAGAGGCAAGTTTTGCTTCGTTAAATACAAGAGAGTTTTTTACTTCGGTGTTGTGTCCAACTACACAATAATCACCAATAACTGAATATGGCCTAAGTAATGAGTCGCTTCTTATGATACAGTTTTTGCCAATATATACAGGACCCTGTATAGTAACGTTATCATCGATAAATGAGCCTTCATCAATAAATACAATCCCTTTTACGATAGCAGATTTTTCAATAAAGCCTCTGATATCGCTTGTCTGGAAATTAAAAACTTCATCCTTTATTTTAATTAGCTCCCATGGTAAAAAATATTCAGGAAGATATTTGTAACATGGACAGGCTTTTAAATCTTCAAAATAATAATCTATTTTTAACTCATTATCCATTGTATTTCTCTCCTAAATTAATAATTAATACATTCTTGTCTTCTATACATATTAATAAATTATCTTAAGTTATTAATTTTGCAATACTTAAATTATTGAATCTTTGATAATTTATCATTTTTTGACTCCTTTTTACAAATTACGGAGTTATCTGATAATTTTTAACTTTTACGATATAATCTATCGATCACGCTTGACTTAATTAATTAAATGAGAAGACCCTTCATCGCTAAAATGAACGCTCCTCAGAGTGACGGGTGTTTTTTGAGATCCTTCGTCGCTGAGATTATGATTATGCTTCTTCAGGATGACGGTGGTGGTTCGAGATCCTTCGGTCGCCGGGAAGAGCACTCCTCAGGTTTACGGAGGTTGGTCATTCCCGAATGTATTTATCGGGAATCCAAAATCTTGCAATATTTTTTTAACCATTCTTAGTAAAACATAAAGATTTAGTCAAAGGAAGATGGTTCGCCCTATCATTCATTGATCAAATTGCTAATATTGGAAGTGAAATTGAAAGAACAATTTCCTGAAAAAAATAGGTGATAACAAAGAAAACTTGCAAGTTTTTTCTAAGCTTTTTAAACACGTTTATTTAACAACTAAGGACTCAAAAAATAGTGACAGACTAAATGTAGACTTAAAGAAGTGTGGTTGATTATTTTATGTATGACAATATATATTCAATCAAGTAATGATTTATGGCACAATTACTTTTATTCCTTTATGTATGCTTCCAGAATAAGGAATAAAAAATTTATGAAGAGCAAGGCAGAGAGAAAAATAAATTTAAATAAAAAAATTATTTGAAAAAAAAATGATTTATTTTTTATTAATATGATATAATTTAACCTCAATAGCAATATTGAAAGGATAAAAATATGAAGCCTTTTGTAACTGTGATGGATTGGATATATGGTTATGAAATACCTGACGAAATAGAAGGTTTAAAAATTGCTTTTGCCACTCCTCATTCAATGATGCATGAACCTCGAGCTTTTGAAAAATCTAATCTGGAATTAGATTATATTATGAATGGTAAAGATTTTAACTCCATTGAAGAGTTTAACAAATTTTTGGAAAGATTAAGAACTAATCCTGAATTAAAGGAAAAAGAATTAGAAATAGTAAATAGTGATCCAGAGAAAAGAAATCAATTAATTTACATGGAACTAATTGATCAAGCATGGAGAAGTAACGGCATAGAAGCTTGCAAAAATGTTATGAAATCGCTGTTATATTCTCAATCACCTTCAGATGCATATATATGGATTGCTACTAATATTGCTAAAACAGGGGAAGAGGATTTCAATTTATTAAATATTGCATATGAACTTGCAAAATTGACTCTTGATAAGAAATATTTTAATGAAAATAAAGGTAATTTTTGGGGTTTAATTGAGACAAGACCTTATATGAGAGCATTTGCATCTTTCTCTGATATTCTGTGGGCAGATGGCGAGGAAGAAGAATCCATACATAATTTTGAAGAACTATTAAATTTAGATTCTTATGACCGTATTGGTATTAGACTTCTTCTTGCAAGCAGATACATATATAAAAAAATGTATGATAAATTTGATGATCTAATAAAAAGATTCTCTAACGACAAACTTAACCCTTTTTTTCTGTATCCTTCTGCACTGCTTTCATATATAAGAAATGGACCAAATCATCTAGATACAAAAAATACAATTCGATTGGCAATAAATAGTAATCCATTAATTGCTTTGGGTATTTTATCATTTGATGATTATATAGATTCTAACAGTATTAAATTTTATACTAAACGATCATATGATGAGGCTCAGTATTTTCTTTCAATTGACGAAGGAACATGGTACTCAGAGAAAGGTGCAGAGTCTTGGCTAAGAGACCAACTTGAAATATATGAGCAAGAATTGTCTGATATTTCGGATAACGGGGCGATAGCATAATATGAGTTCAAAAGAATTTTTAACAATCCATTATTTAATGACTTTAGCTCCTTATCAAATAAAAGAACTTTTAGATATGGAATTATCTGATGGTGAAAATCTAATGAAGCAGGCATGGGAATCAAAAGGTAAGAAATCTGTTGAACTGGCATTGAGATCTCTTTATGATACTTATAGCTTAATAGACCTTCGACTATATTATCTTCAGCGATTAGCCAAAACTGATGAGGAGAAACTTTTATGTATGATCGAAAATATAGCAGAAGTTGAAGATTTAATTGAAGAAGATGAAAATCTTTTTTATAGTTTAGTCGCTAATTTTCAATTTTTAAACTATTTTGAATATATGTGGACAAGTAAAAAAAGTAGATTAGAAGCTTATACCTTCTGGCGCGATTTTTATCTCTTTAATAAAGATAAGAATTATCCTGGTTTAGAATATTTAATCCTCAATAGATTTCCCCTTTTTCCTGATTCTGATAGCGAATTATTAGATTTGCTCATAAATACCGATAACAATGCAGCACTTGTCACATATCCTAAAGCATTAATTTTTTATTCAAAAGATTCAAATTCGGAAGAAGCAAAAAATATGCTACATCTTTCAATTGAATTGAATCCATATGTTCCGCCTATACTACTGGATAAAAAAAGACATCCTAAAAAACCTAATTCCTCCATTCAGATAGGCAGTCGAAGCGAAGCAGAATATCTCGCATTTCTTGGGAGTGAATCATGGTGGTATGTCAAGGGTGCTACAGAATGGTTGAGGAAAAATTCATAAATTGGAATATGGCATCTCTATGAGTCATAATTTTCAATAATTGACTTAAGTATAAAGTATATTATTTACAAAATAATTAATTTGCGATCACTGTTATCGTTCTGTAAGTGCATATTAACGCACTCTACCCGAGGAATATCCGCGCCCCAGTTCTGTCATTCTGAGCGTAAGCGAAGAATCTCCTCATTTTTCATTGTCATCCCCGAAATACTTTATCGGGGGGATCCAATAGGTAACTTGTCATCCCCGAACTCTTTTATCGGGGATCCAGACAAATTTTTTGTAGTACAAACGTTCCTACCTGTTCATTATAACCCAACTTCCCAAACTAACCAATGTTTCCCCTGATATAATCAGTTAATTATTTTTTGTTATATACTACAGTATAGTTTGTCTTTTTTGTAATCAAAAGGTGATATGTTAAATACAAGGAGAAGCAAATCTTTTAAAGGATTATTATTCTGAACAGCATATACAGTATTCCCACCGATATTAAATTTACCAATATTAATACTTTTAAGTTTTTCAAAGAAATTTATAAG
>JBPOJC010000048.1:0-4815 GCA_052034135.1 Caldisericota bacterium
TGCAAGTATTTAATTAATAGTTATTAATATATTTACAGACTACATTTATTAATATTTTAATATTACTTATTAAGTTTCTATGAGTGTTTACAGGTATTTAAGTTGTAAAAAACGGGAAGTTGGGTTAGAAGATTTAATCGAAGAAATTGTGGTTCTTTCAAACAAAAATCATTCACATTCAGCAGAAGATGCAAAACAAGATTATAAAAATAATGAATAATGTCTCTAAAACAGCATTATGCCTAAGAAATTATGAAGCGCAGAACTATCTTGCTTCTTTCAAATGAGACAAAATCTCACTCATAATTAATCAGAAACTACAGATAGTTAAATATTTAGGTTGTTGTACTCTATCTTCTTTAGAAGAAATTTTTGCTAACGATAACTGAAATAGCTAGTTATTTTTAATAATTTTAAGAAATTCTTTAGTTAAACTATTTCTTAAAACATCTTCTATAATAAATGAATTAATTGTTGTTGGAGTAAAATCATCTATTTTAAGTTTTTTTAAATGATTAGAGAAATTATTTATTCCATACCAAGCAAGTGGTTGATTAAAATAATCGTAGATTAATGATATTCTTCTCATATAATGTCTAAGAATAGGATAGTTTTCTGTTGCATGCTTAGCAAAAGTTTTAACTTGTCGCTGCAATTTAGATATTTTACTAATTTTATTTGGAGATGATAAATTTTTAGAATCATCCTTAAAAAAGTTTGGTAAGGCTTTAATTAAAAAATCTTTGTAAAAGAATTCATCTATTCTAAGTTCTAACGGTAGTTCCGAAAAAAAATCTATTATCTCGTTATCCCATAAAGGTATTTGCCATTCATAATCCCAAAATTCATATACTCTTACTGAATTGACAATAAATTTTGCTTGTCTTTCTTGCCAGTCCCAATATTCATAAGCTGAAATTGCATCATTAATAGAATTTATTTTAAAATTAGAAAGAGAATAAAAAATTCTACTATAGATTTTTGAAATTAGGGTATTATTATTTTTAGGATATTCGAAAAGATAATAATGATTTTTTATTATTCCCGCAATGGTATCATCTACAGAAAAAATATCATTTATTCTTCTATGCCAAGATTTGGGAATATGGCTACCAGCAAGAAAGTCAAGACTATGTCCTGGTATGAAGACAGAATCTTTTGGAATTATATTTCTTTCTTTCATTTCTTTAACAGCTGGCCAATCTTGTAAATGAGGTAAGGAAACATAAAAATTAGCAAAATTATAATGATCTTTTAATTCTTTTGAATGATACCATAAATACCATTTAGCATTATTATATGGGATAAACAGCCACTTATAACCTAATTTGTCTGCAACTTGTTTAGAAATTTTAGATTCTGAATTATCATATTTACCATAAGAAAAACATATTACATCATCATATCCTGATTCTTTTAACAAACAGGCTATTAATCTTGAGTCATATCCACCACTTAATGGGATGACCGCGGTTCTTCCATTAAGTATTTTTATTAATCTTTTAAAAGTATTATTGAGGACGTTTTCAAAATTTTTGTATAGATTATATACATTCCTACTCCCTTTATGTATAAATTTAAAATATCTATTTTTAAAAATATGTATATTATCCTTAACTATTTTTACGAAAATGTATTCTCCAGCTTGAATTTGATGAATTTCATTATAAAGTGTTTCCTCACCAGTAACATAACCTGTTAGAAAATAATCCAATAAACCCTCCTTGTTAAGTGTTTTTGTTTTTAACATGTTAAGTAATGAATCATAATTATCGCTTATGTAAAAATTGTTATCAATACTTGCATAAAATAAAGGACAACTTCTTAATCTATCTACACAAGCAAAAAGTTGATTATCTGAATAATAAATAATTGCAAAAGAATTATTAAATGATCTCAAGATATTTTCTAATTTATTTGGATTATTGCCAGTATCTACTATTAAGCTTAAATATTCAACAATTTCATTATCTTCAAGTAGTTTTTGATTTATAAAAATATTACCACAGTAATATAAACTATATGTGCTATTTTCTATTTTGACTTTATTAAACTTTGATGATAGCATCATTTGTATTTGGTTGTCACTCATAATTAAACATGTCCCTAATCGTATTTTTATTATCCAATTTTTTCTCTTTTCTTAATAATCTCCATGTATTCAAGAATAAAATAACTTAAAAGCCAAAATTCTGAATAATTTCCAGATCCAACAGTAAGAGCAATTGCAAAATCATATAACCAAATAATATATAAGTAATCATTGTATTCATTGTAACCTATATTTTTAAATATATAAATAAAAGTTGAAATTACAATATAGAATAATAAGATGGAACCAAATATTCCATATTGCCCGAGAATATCAAATATAAAATTATGTGCTTCTGTGCCTGGAGTTATTTCGTAAGCAAAATTACCAAAAAATGGATTTTTGAAAAAAGATTGTATCGCTTTATTGTTAAACATTATACGGCCTTCATCAATCATAAACACTCCATATATGTTCCTTTTTGATATAAGTCGTTGATAACCAAATATATAATAATTGTTAAAAAAATAGTAACAAAAAATAATTATTGCAACTGATAATGTAACATATAAATATAAGTTTTTTCTTTTATTGACCTTTTTATAGTCTTGTTTTTTTCCATTTTTTTTATGGCGTAATATAGAAAACATAATGTAAAATAATCCTGTAAATGCTGTGCCAATAATACCTCTAAGTGTGCCCGTAGCAATTGAAATAAAAACACTTAGTAATAAAATACCCAACTTTACAAAAATATTTTTGAAATAAACAATAAAAAGAAGCATTGTAACAATGGTAACAAATGAAATTCCGAGAGCACTTGATTCTTCACCAAAACGATAACCTATTTTTGAAAAAGCAGTAGAATAATATGAATAAAAAATCATAGTTATTATAAAAGATATGAAGCAAAATAATAAAAATTTCTCATTAAATAATGGAGACTTTGAATTTGCATGTGCTAATATAATACCAATAAGCGAAGGAAAAAAAATATATATTAACTGCAATTCAGTTTTATAAATAAAGTATTTTTCTCCGAAAATATCTGAAAACAAAAGTGCAACAGAGAAAAGAGATAGATGTAACATAAAGATTATAAAAGTTTTATTAGTAATTTTAAATTTGAATCGCTCTAATAATAGAAATGAGAAAATATATAAAGTTGAAATCAACAAAGATAAAACCCCGATAAAATTTTCAAACCAAATTCCTAATAACCTTACGAAAACTAAAATTATTCGGTAGCCAAAAAGAAAATACCACAAAATAATTCTGTTCAAAAATTTAACAATTTCATTTTCTTTTTTAAAATTTTCATACATACATTATTCATACATATTTAGTATAATAGCATTTCAAGTAATTCTATCAAGTAGCTTAATTGTTAATGACTGATATTTAAAGATTTCAAATCCTAACTCCCCCCATTTCTTTGGACAGAAATTAGTATAAATTAAAGTGATAAATTTTCAAGCGTGTTCCCTCATTTAAAAATGTGGATGAAATTCTTTTTTCATTTCCTCAAGATAACTTTTCTTTCTGAAAGTTAACATCATTTATTTTATCCTGACAACTTATTTGTTCAACTTCTTTTCTTCTTCTCACCTCTCTTAGCTTGTTTTGTAAGTATCTTATCTTCTTCTTTAATTCAAAAGGATTTAGTGTTTGATAAGTTTTTATTAATAGTTCTTTATCATCTAAACTGACATGTGGTGATTCAAGTATTCTTTGATAAGGAGTTCTTGGTGTATCGTACCTCTTCTTTACATAAGCCCCAATTCTAAGCTTCTCTTGCATCTGCATAACTGGGAGAAAATAGTTTGTAAATAGACGAAGATGTTTATAGAGTTCATTTAATATTATGAGTTCATCATTTGAGTCATATCTGGCATAACCGGTGTATTTACGAACAATGGACCAGTTCTTCTGTTCAATATAGCACTGGTCATTTTTATAATTCTTCCTACTTCTTGTAAATGTTATCTTTTCCTGTTCACAATAACGTATCATCTCTCCGTTTATGAACTCAGCTCCATTATCTGAATCAATACCTTTTAATGGAAAGGGTAATCTTTTCCTTAAATCCTTTAAAGCTTCGAATACTTTAATTTGTGCTTTATTTCTTACGCATTGTGTTTCAGTCCATCCGGTATGTATATCTGTCATGTTTAATGAAAAACAGAACTCTCCATAACTTCTTCCTCCTTCATGACCTACTAAATCAACTTCTGTAAATCCAGGACGATTTACATTCCAGTCTGCAAATGTTCTAACTTGAATATGATCTTTTAATAATGAACCTGGTTTAGTATGGGAAATACCTTTCATCCTGTATCTTTTACGCTCAGCTGATATCATTCTTTCTATTGTTGATATACTTATTGTTTTTAATTTGTTTTTAACTGTATCAGTTAATTTAATATCTTTTTCATCCCATTCATTCTTGTATAGATACATAAACTGTTCCATCTTCTTTATCTGGTATGGAAGCATTGAATGTAACCTATCACTGCATGGGTAATCAAATGTTCTCCATAGGAATAATATGATTCGCTTTATATCTTCTCCGTAGATCTTTTCTCTTTTTCTAAAACAAATTTTACATGGATCTGCTTTTAATCTTAAACCACTGCCATTTAATTTAACAGTTTTAACTGATTTTTTTAATAGAGATGAAGCATATTTCCTTGAATATCCTGTAATCATAACTAATGAGTCTAATATTAATCCTTTATCCTTTTTACTTGCATTAACATAATTCTCTGACATAATCTTAACTA
>JBPOJC010000064.1:0-2528 GCA_052034135.1 Caldisericota bacterium
TAAGCTAATAAGCATGTATAGTCTTCATCTCTTAAGAAGAACTTGCCGTTTTCAAGAAGTAGTGGATATTTCAACTTTAAAAATTTATCATCTACTTTGATTTCATTTTGTTCTGCTTTTATCTCAATTTTCCTTCCTTTAGTCAGCTCTCTTGGTATCGAATCCAGCGAATAATAGCTATAGCAATCAATTTCAAGTGAATCATTTGAGAATGTGATGCTTGTTACAACTCTTTCTTTATAGGTGTTATTTATCTTTTTTGTATGCAAACTTTTATAAGTGCTCAAACCTGCTAATAGAATTACTATAACTACTAATGAAAGAGTCAATATATTTCTTAATTTGTTCTTCATTTATTCTCATCACACCCCTTTAACCAATACCACTCTTGCATTCTTGAAAGTCTACAACAACTCTTTGAAAATTAAAAGCATCACTCATAAAGATATTCTGTTTTAGAGAGGAGCTAAAGCTGTTCTCTCTCTCTCTCTGCTTGTGGAAGGAAGAAACAAAACTAAAATTACTCTTAGGCATTTAAATTAATACTTCCTTTCCATAAAAATTTTCAAATTACCTTCTCTTTCTATTATTTAAAACAATATTTTTTAAAAATCAAGAAAAAGAAAGAAAAAATAAGGAAAAAGAGAAAAAGATATTTCATTATTTAAGGAGTGACAGAATTGTCATTTTTACACCACTTATATATATGGAGTGTATTTTTATTTAAGAAGAAATATTTTTGTGATCATTTTTCATCTATTTCCGAATCTTAACCATTTTTTTGTTTATTTTAATCTTAAATTCACTTTAACACCTCTTTGTATTTCTGCCACAACACAAACATAAAAATAATAACTTTATTCCTTTTCTTGTGCCCCTTATATAACTAACAATTCAATCTCTTTACCAAATATAATTTTGGAGTTATTATTTTCGGAGGAACTTTGTCCAGTTTTTGGGGGAACTTCAAGAATCCCTTTTTAAAAGTTATTAAAGAAATTCAATATTTTATTAACCTCCTTGATTATTCCCGGATAAATCAATATTTCAAGAGTAATAAAAAATAATAGAGAAAATAGTATCTTAAGCGAGAAAAGTTTTGATAATGAAGCTAATATAAACATTAATATAGCTAAAAGGATAAAACCAATTATCCAAAATACCATTGTATATTTGTCTAATTTGTAAAAGAATGAATAATTCGAGTAGATACCTTCAGTTAATTTCGTCGATTTAGATTTCATAATAGGTAAAAAATGGAACATTTTTAATAATAACAAAAATCTCTCAGGTATTATAAGTAATAATATACAAAGATAAATTGGTAAAAGAGAGAATAAAACAGAATAGTTAAAAATATTATCCAAAATAAATAGTGAAAGAGAGCCATAAGCAGTCATTATAGATATTATTGTTCTTAATATGAAAAGATTTAAAAGAGAGGCATCAGAATAATATTTTATGTAAAACTGACTGTAATTTACAAGTAGAGGTTTGAAAAAATTTAAAAGTATGTTTTGTTTTTCATATTTAAAGTTTTTTTGTACAAAAGAAGAAAAAGAAATATTTATTACAAAGAACATTATTACTCCACAATAGATAAAAAACTTTAAAAAATAATCTTCTAACATTTTTAAATTAAAAAGTAAGCAAAAGAATAGAAATGATGAAATAATCAGTAAAATTAATTCAATTAAAAAAAATGTTTTCCATTTAAACATATATTCATCTCCAGTCTAATCTTTAAAAATTGTTAAATATCACCCCCCGGTGGTTGTAAGTGTTTGCATTTATCATAACAATCACCGATTGCATGATATGCATCATATCTTGTCCTGGGATCTTTCAAACATGGCCTGCTAGCTAATAACTCATTTTTTCTTTGTTTTAGTTCAGTTATACTCTTATTTTGGTTTTCGCGAATTCTATCGAGAAATGCATCTGATCCAATACCAGCTGCTACACTAAATAATGGATGTAATGTATGAGTTGCTATGATAAAAGCTATACACTCTATCACCCAAGTACTTATTTTTTCATTAGTTAGCGATTCAATGGCAGCCATTACACTTTCATACTCAGTAGAAGCATCCCAATCTCCTCTCCAGTTAGTTCTCCCTGTTTTTTCTTCATAACAATTGGCCATACAATTTTCAAAAGGTGCATCTGGATCCCGGCACGGTTCAGCATCATCTCCTCCATCTTTATCTGTTGTATCATCTGTGGTTGTGGTGGTTGTTGAATCTGTAATATCAGTTGCTCCCCATGGATTTGTTATTGAGAAACCACTTCCCCCTGCATTAAAGATTAAATCATTACCAGTTCCAACCTGTTGAATAGTTATATTATTACCTTTCTTTCCATTCCAACCAAGTGGAACGTTAATATCATTAGGATTATGTATTTCTATTGGATCAATATATGCATTATTTGGATCACGAATAGCAGCATAATTATTAATTCCTAATATAGTAGACCATGCAACTATATTACCAGAGTTATCTGATACAGCAAATAATTCTCCTGAG
>JBPOJC010000098.1:0-11508 GCA_052034135.1 Caldisericota bacterium
GAATGAAACATCCAATTTCTCCTTTGATACATCAATTCCTACTGCAATTATTGATTTCATTTTTCTTCCCTCCAAATTTATTGTTTTTAAATTTGTTTGGTTATAATAATAGATATTAAGGATGTTCCTTTAAGCGTAACAATCGTAAAATACAGGCTTTAATTGCCTAATGTACTAAGTACAGGCTTTAAGGAACAGGGGAGGTGGGTTTAACATTCCCGACGGCCTCTTGGGCTAATGACAAATGTAAACTTACTCACCTCTCCTCATATCTTTAACCATACATAAAAGTATAGCTTGAGATATGTTCCTGTCATCTTATCTAATTTTCAATTAAATTAAATCTTCAATTAAAAATAAAATATACATACGATGACAGTTTGGCGGCTTGGAATGACCCCAACCAGTCACCCTGAGGAGCGTATCCTTAACGACCGAAGGAACTCCTCATTTTGAATCGTAAAATACTGAGATTCCTCATTAAATGTGCGAAAATACCGCACTTTCGGAATGACAAGTTGGTGTCGTCCTGAGGGAGTGGTATTAAGCGACTGAAGGATCTCCATGTTTGTCATTCCCGCGAAAGCGGGAATCCAGAAAGCAAAAAATTGCATGGATCCCCGATAAAGACGTTCGGGAATGACAGTTTGGCGGCTTGGAATGACCCCACCACCGTCACCCTGAGGGAGCGTTTTTTGCGACCGAAGGGTCTCCTCTTTTTACCGCCGCATGCACAGTAAATGCAAATAAAACATAAAACAAAATCCCACAAAATGGTAAAAGACAAATACTGAGATTCCTTAAGGACTTGTGTGCAAAAATACGCACTTTGGAATGACACCACCACCCCCGTCACCCTGAGGAGCGTATCCTTAAGCGACGAAGGGTCTCCTCATCTTAACGTTGTATAAGTAAAAAGCTTTAATATGCTGAGCAACGAACAATAGGCTTATCAATTGTATATTATTTAAAGATCTCGCCTGTTTCCTTGCTCCAGAAGAGTAGATCAAGATGACTTAATGGTATATCTATTTCTTTGGCGAACGTTCTCATTCTTTCTTCTATTTCGAGATATTTTTTCCTTGATAGAGATTTTGGTATTTCATCGATAACACCATAAATTTTAAGGTTTTTAAGGATATGTCTATCAAGAATTGCTAAATTATCTGCGAGACCTATATTTCGCAAAAAATGACTTGCCTCTTTGTAGCCCATACCTTTTACATTTTCTACAAGCCACTCTCTTGCCTCAGAAGCACAAGTAAAACTATTTATTTTCTTCTTTATTTTGATTTCTCCATTATTTAGAAAAAGCCTTTTTGCATAAATGATATAATCAGCTTTATTATTTTTAAACCTTACTCCACATAAGTTTTTGGAAATATCTTCTTTATTCTCTTCATTAAAAAATATTTCATTTTTCGTTATGTTTTCTATAGCTTTCCAGCAGACTTTGGCTTTAGATTGTGGGGTTAGCAGGCAGAAAGCAAGTTCATAAAAAATTTCCTCTTCGCTTCCCAATAAGCCAACTTTCTTAAATCCAAGGATCCTTTTTTCAATATCACTTTTCTTAGC
This sequence comes from Caldisericota bacterium, assembly GCA_052034135.1. Taxonomy (GTDB): domain Bacteria; phylum Caldisericota; class Caldisericia; order UBA6126; family JAGPKI01; genus JAGPKI01. The sequence goes on from JBPOJC010000098.1 coordinate 1,576, forward strand.
ATAATAAGATTCTTTTAGCTCAAGAATTAATTTATCTTTATTTATAATTGATACCAGCCTTTACTGCTCTTTCTCTGCTTTAGCAGTCATTATCTTACTTATTATTTCTTCTTTTGATAATACTTTCCCAGCTGATACAACTTTATCATTTATGACAAGTCCTGGCATACTCATTACATTAAATTTCATTATTTCCTTCATATCAGTTATATATTCAACCTCTGCCTGTAACCCTGAATCTCTAACTGCTTCTTTAACGCGTTCAAGTAAAAGTTTACAGTTTGCACAGCCAACTCTCAATATTATTTATTTTCATTTTTATTCCCTTTTACAAATTTTAATAAGTTTTTAAAAAAGAGGAAAGTTTTAAAATAGAGTAAATACCGCAGAGGAAAAATTGGGTTGACTTATATTCAAAATATGGGGGAATTCGCAAGCACAATATTCTCTTTCGGTTAAGAGCATTAGTATGTTAATTCTTATTGGTGAAGATAGAGCCTTAAAAATTTTTGCAGCTTTTCTATATGTTTTCATTTTTATACCGTATACTTTATTATAACCTATTTTTTAAATAGAATAGAGATATTAGAGAATGTATAAAATTACTTTTTTATGGTTTCAACTATTGGCTTTGGAGAAAATCCTAATTTTATAAGTATTTAGTGAACAAAAAGGAGGCTTTGGAATGGAGATTCACGTGAAACGAAATTTTTTGTATTTAATAGTTGTTTTAATTGTAATTCTTCTTCTGTCCTCACTGGTATTCTACAATTTAGAGAAACCCTCAAAAAGTGGAAATGATACTTCATCTTTGTTTGTAAAAATGGATTACTACCAAAAAGGAATTGATCAACCTGCCAATGGATGGCAATTTACCTGGAAAGAAGGTTATGATAAAGATATCGGTGTTTATTCAAATCTATCAGTAGATGATGAAGGAAATTGCTATTTTTGTGGCTGGAATGACTATCTTTATGCAGTATCATCTAAAGGGGTTTTGAAGTGGTATAAAAAGGCATATACTTCTTCAGTTCAAGTAACTAAAGACGGCTTTATAATTACAGACAAAAATTTATTTGATAGGGATGGCAACCTATTGCGAAAATTAAATGGAATCTCGTTCACTCTTGGTAATGATGGATTACTTTATAGTGTTGATTTAAAATTTAATCTTCTGCAAATGGCAGGCGATTTGTTTACGAAAAAGTCCAAAACTCTCTTACCTAATGCAGTTTATTTAATTGCAATTGATAAAAATAATAACAAAAAAATAAGCTATAAAATTCCGGAACAATTAATGGTATGTTCATTTGATAATAGGATTTTTTTTGATACAAACTCTAATATCTATTATCTGCTGTCAGATTTTAAAGAATCCAAAGGGTGTTATTATCTCTTCTCTTTGAATCATCAAGGAACATTACGCTGGTATAAAAAATTACCTGATAATGTAATTATTGATTTTATTTCCAATGGAGTAACAATTTCTAATACTATATTAATTGCCTACGATGAAGCTAACCGTTCTAATGACTTTGGAGCATTATGGGAAGAAAGAAGAAATAAACCAAAACATTTAATAGCATTATCCTCTTCCACTGGCGAAGAATTATGGAATTATGACATTTCTGATTGGGGTTATTTGAATACTTCTTATGCAATTGGGACTGATTATAGGTTTTATTTTGCCTTCTCGGCTAAAGAGGAAACCATTCTCAATGCTTTTTCAGAAAGTGGTAAACCCTTATGGAATCGAAATATAGTATGCGGTGAGAGCACCCCTCCTCTTGTGGATTCAGATAACCACGTATATATCGGAGTTGGTTCTGGTGGAGAATTCGAGAGATACCTCTATGCATTTTATTCCGATGGAAAAACTAAATGGAAACTAAAACAACCTTATGCTCATGCTGAATTTGACCATTCTCTTGTTTTAGGACCAAATCAAACCATTTATTACTGCACAAATAATCAGAATATTATTTATACCGTAAAAGAAAAAAGCGAATAGAGGAAATTTCGGAATAGAATATATCAATTTAAAGAAAGGAATTTTAAATATATGAGGCAGTCCAAAGATAAATTTAAAGCAGTGGTGTTTGACCTTGATGGGACATTACTAAATACGCTAACTGATCTTGCCAATTCTATGAATAATGTATTGGTTAAGTATGGCTTTCCTCCGCATCCTGTAGATGATTACAAGTATTTAGCAGGGGGCGGCGTGGAAGAACTCGTAATTAAAGCTCTTCCAGATGATGTAAGGGATGAGAGTTTGATCAATAAATTAGTTAATGAATTACTTAAAGAGTATGAAGAACATTGTTTTGATACAACTCAACCTTATTATAATATTCCTGAATTACTTAATAAGCTTATGGAGAGGGGTATTAGAATGGCAGTCTTCTCAAATAAGCAGGATAAATTCACAAAAATAATGGTAAGCAAGCTATTACCAAAAGCAAAATTTGAAGTTGTACTTGGAGCAAGAGATAATGTTCCCAAAAAACCAGATCCAACTTCCGCCTTTGAGATAGCAAACATTATGAAGCTTTCGACTAAAGAATTCATTTATCTTGGCGATAGTGGTCTCGATATGAAAACTGCTTTGTCAGCTGGGATGTATCCCGTTGGAGCTTTATGGGGTTTTCGTACTAAAGAGGAACTTTTAGAATCAGGGGCAAAAGATTTAATTAAGGATCCTCTTGAACTGCTTAATTTCTTTTAATTCCTATTTTGTTTTTATTAAGGTTAAACCTTATAATAGTTTTATTAAATGGAGAATTTATAAGTTATGAATAGAGATGAAGCTTTAGTACTACTTAAGCAAAATATAAAGAGCGAAAATTTACTTAAACATATGTATGCTACTTATGCCTGCATGAAGAGATTAGCTAAAGAATTTGGAGAAGATGAAGATAAATGGGCTCTTGCTGGACTACTCCATGACATAGACTATGAGCTTATAGGGGATGATTTTTCAAAGCATGGTTTAGTTAGTGGTGAGATTTTAGAGAAAAATGGATTAGATAAAGAGATTGTTGATGCCGTAAAAGCTCATACTGGCAATTCAGAGAGAATTACGAAAATTGCTAAAGCTCTTTATGCAGTTGATCCATTAACCGGTTTAATTGTGGCAGCAACGCTTATGCACCCAGATAAATCTCTTAAAGCAGTTGATACAAATTTTGTTCTGAACAGGTTTAAAGAGAAAAGATTTGCAAAGGGTGCAAATCGTGAACAAATAAAAAGTTGCGAAGAATTAGGGCTTGATTTAGAAAAGTTTATATCAATATGTCTTGAGGCAATGAGAAGTATTAGTGACGAGCTTGAATTGTAATATTTTCCAGTTTTTTTCTTTAAGTTTATATAATTTTTATAGAGGAGGTTTTTTGTGGTTAAAACAGCTATAAATTTAGCAAAAGCTTTTATTGGTGAGAGTCAGGCAAGGAATAGGTATACTTTTTATTCTAAAGTCGCAAGAGAAGAAGGTTTTGAGCAAATCGCTGAAATTTTTACTATTACTGCTGAGAATGAAAAAGAGCATGCAAAATGGGATTTTAAAATGCTTAAAGAGGTGTTAAGTAAAACTGGAGAGAATCTTTCTGAACTTATAGTTGATAAGGCATCTGTTCCGCTCGTTCTTGGTAGCACTGCTGAAAATTTAAAGGCAGCAATTGAGGGTGAACACTACGAAAATACTGTGATGTATCCGGAATTTGCCGATATTGCAGAGAGCGAGGGCTTTCCTGAAATTGCAAGAAGGCTTCGATCTATTGGAAAAGCCGAGGCTCACCATGAAGAAAGATATGGGAAAATTCTTAAAGAGGTAGAAGCAGGAACCGTCTTTAAGAAAAATAATGAGGTTTTTTGGGTTTGTAGGGAATGTGGTTATGTTCATTATGGCAAAGAACCACCTGAAAAGTGTCCATCTTGCGATCACCCTAAGAGTTTCTATCAAGTGATGTGCGAAGAGTACTAAATAATGTATTTTAATTGGTTAGGACTACTTATAAATGTTCCTGCTGTTCTTATAGCTATTACTGTGCATGAATTCTTTCATGCTTATGCAGCCGTCAAAATGGGAGATAGAACCCCTGAATTTCATGGGAGGCTTTCATTGAATCCATTAAATCATCTTGACCCAATAGGCACTATTATGCTTATTTTATTTAGATTTGGATGGGCAAAGCCAGTACCGATAAATCCGTATAATTTTAAGGATTATAAGAAAGGTACTGTGATAGTCTCCCTTGCAGGACCATTATCTAATTTAGGGCTTGCATTTGTTTCATCTCTCATAAGAAGATTGGTTGTCCCGCTTGGTTTAGGCTACTTAGATTTATTTATCCAAACACTAATATTTATTAATATAGCATTGGCAATATTTAACTTAATTCCTATACCACCTCTTGATGGTTCAAGGCTTTTAATTTTGATAACTCCACCCAAATATGAATATATCTTAGGCTGGCTTGAAAGATTCGGCTTCATAATCATTATAATTATTATCGCTTTTACTCCATTAATTGATTTAGTAGTAGGGCCAATAACAATGTTCTTTTTTAATTTGTTTCTTTAAAGAGCTCAAGTTCTATGTTTTATTGGTTTGCGTGGATAATTTTAAGGATTTTTCTTCACCTAAGGTGTGATTATAAAATTATTGGCTTGGAAAACATTCCTAAAACTGGTGGAGCAATAATTCTTTCAAACCATAGAAGTTATGCAGACCCATTTGTGGTTGGTTGTGCGATACATTACCGAAGAACTTATTTTTTTGCCAAAGAAGAATTATTTAATATACCTATATTTGGTCCAATGATTAGTGCTTTAGGGGCTTTTCCTGCTAAAAGAAACATTCTTGACAGGAAAAACTTAAACCACTTTCTTGAATTATTAAAAGATGGTAAACTTCTTCTTATATTTGGCGAAGGAACAAGGAATCTCGGAAAAGAGCTACTTCCATTAAAAGGGGGATTTGCCTTTCTTTCTATAAGAGCTAAAGTACCTGTTATACCTGTTTACATCACTGAAACAGAAGAAATTCTAAAATTAAGGTATTTTAGACCAAAAGTTAATGTTAGATTTGGAAAGCCAATTTTTTGCGATAATATTAAAGAATTTACTGTAAAAGCTACTCAAGCTTTAGAGAACCTTTCTTGACTATGAGGGTATAATATTATATGAATGATTTATATTATGTTAGATTTAAAAAATTTATTAGGGGGATATGAGTAAATTAGTTGAAGAAAAAGAATCTCAAAAATTAGATTTTGAAGTTGAAAAATTTCTTAACATTTTTCCTGAGGATCTCAGAGAATCGCTTCTAAAACTTGATAATTTTTCTGACCTTATTGAAGTTGTTTTAGATCTTGGTAAGAAGCCTGAGGCGAGATTTCTTAATTATATGGAATATTTGAGAGAGACACCTGTAACTCGCGAAGATATTGATTATGTTATTAAGTCTGTTGGAGAATTTGATAGAGACAATAGAGCTGGAATTGAACGAACTCTTCACAGGATTTCAGCAATAAGAAATAGAAAGGGTGAAATAGTTGGTTTAACCTGTCGTATTGGAAGAACAGTTTTTGGGATAATTGACATTGTTAAAGATTTATTTGAATCAGGGAAGAGCATACTATTACTTGGAAAACCAGGAGTTGGCAAAACAACACTACTCAGAGAAGGTGCGAGAATATTAAGTGTAGAGCTTAAAAAGAGAGTTGTAGTTGTTGATACTTCAAATGAAATCGCCGGAGATGGCGATATACCTCACTCTGGTATTGGTTTAGCAAGAAGAATGCAAGTTCCTTACAATAAAGAACAGTATCAGGTAATGATTGAAGCAGTGGAGAACCATATGCCAGAAGTAATTATAATTGACGAGATAGGAACAGAGCAAGAGGCTGCAGCATGTAGAACTATTGCAGAGAGAGGTGTTCAGCTCATTGCTACTGCACATGGTAATACTCTTGATAATATCATATTTAACCCAACTTTAAGCGACCTTGTTGGCGGTATTACGAGCGTAATACTTAGTGATGAAGAGGCATCAAGGAGAGGTACTCAAAAGACTGTTCTTGAAAGAACTTCATCTCCTACCTTTGATATCTTAATAGAAATACACGGAAGAAATGAATATGCAATATACAAAGACGTATCCAAAACTGTTGATAGATATTTGAGGGGTTTTCCAATTTCTCCTGAATGGCGAACCAAAAAAGAAGATGGATCAACTGAAATTAAGAAATCAGATTTAGCTGAAAAAGTAATAGATTTTGAAGTAGAGGATTTTGAAGAAGAAGATTTTCAAATGGAAGATTCAAGAGAAATTAATACTCCTCCCTTAAAGATTTATCCCTTTGGTATTAGTATAAGTTATTTAAATAGAGCTATACACTCTGCGCATATTAATTATAAGGTTGTAAAAAGACTAACAGAAGCAACTACGGTATTCACGACAGAGGTTTATAGGCGAAAAAACCCCGAAGCTTTAAGAGCTGCTGAAGATATTGGACTTCCAATTTATTCGATTCCGAAGAATACTCTTCACGAAATTAAAAAGTTCATAGAAAAGATGAAAAAACAAAATTCTATTTCTTTTACAGATTTAGAGCATATAGAGAAAATGATTGAAAATGTATTGTATACTAAAACTCCATTAAGTTTACCACCAACAGATGCAAAAATTAGAAAGATTGAGCATCAAATCGCTAGAAGATATGGGCTTAATTCTGAAAGTTTTGGTGAAGAACCTCGGAGATTTGTTGTTGTCTATCCAAACGAAGAAGAGGAGGATTAATTTATGAATAAGATATTAAAAACCACTATTTTAATTACTATATCATTCTTGATTGTTTTTCAAGGTTTATTTTTAGAAGGTTGTGGTAGAGTTAAAGAAAGTGAGACTGTTTTAGTTGGGGTGGTAACAGATGTTGAAAAACAAAAGCCTGTTTATGGTGTTAAGATAGACCTTAAAAGCACTACTTCGGATAAAGCCTATACAGGAAAAACAGATGGTGAAGGGAAATACCAGATTTACTGCGAGGAAGGATATTATACATTAAAAGCAACTAAATCTGGTTATAGTGATTATGAGAAAAATATAATTCTCAGTAAAGGTAGGAATCAAGAGGATTTTTATATTTCGGAACTTCTTCCTAAGCCTTGCTCTCTGAATGGTAGCGTAATTAGCGAGGTAGATCAAAAACCAATTGAAGATGCAACTGTGCAAATTGGAAGCAATATCGTTAAAACTGATAAAAGCGGCAAATTCAAAATGGAAAAACTCCCCGTAGGAGAATTTAGTACTTGGGTTACTGCAGTAGGGTTTGAACCATTGAATACAACTGTTAAATTGACAAGGGGAATTAATGCAACTACTTTTAAACTAAAACCGCTTGGTAAAACTGAAACGGGTAGTGCTAATGGTGCTCAAACAAGTGAAGCCAAGCGAAACGTAGAATATGCAGTCTCTCCCACTTACTTAGAAGATTATAAAGCCCATAGTGTTAGAGTAGTCTATCCTGAAAATGAAAGGCATGAATATTGGTTAGTGTCAATGGATAGGTACACAAAACTCTTAAAATATGATGAGTATGTTGAAAAAGGGGAACTATTGTATTTTGGTAATGAGGTTTATAGAAAAGTTGCTGATGGCTGGAAGGTTGCAGATTTAGCTACTGTACCTTCTCAACCGGATATTTCTGTACAGATGGACTTACAGAATGTCCTTTACTTCTTTAACTTTGAAGATCCTGATATTGAAATCAAAGAGATAGGAAAAGAAAAAATGAACGGATATAACACAAGAAAGTTTACAATAAAGTCTAAAGCTTCTGCTCCTAAAGAGAAAACTATTGATGTAACAATGTGGATTATTGATTCTCTCGATGATCTTAAATTAAACAGAGTAATAACAAGGATTAAAGGCAAAAATGCTTATGATATTCAAAGTAATAGTTGGGCTCAAATTGATGTAAATTTCACAGATATAGGTGCAGGGAATGTTCTTAAAAAACCAGCAAATATAAAACAATAAAAAATAAATATTCCTTCTCTATGCTCTTTTTTTATTTGAAAGTGTTGAATCAGTTGCATGAATATAGATTAAAACGAACAGACAGGAATGTCTGTTCTACAGAAAAAATTGGTCTGGATCCCCGATAAAAGAGTTCGGGGATGACAGTTTGTAGAGGTTCGGGGATGACAGTTTGTAGAGGTTCGAGGATGACAGTTTGGTTGAATTCAGGGATGACATTTTTGTTGAATTCGGGGATGACATTTTGGTGGCTCGAAATGACATTTTTGTTGAATTAGAGGATGACAAATAAAAACAAATGCAAAGAGCTCCGATATGCATAGCCAATCCTGCCAATCTCAAAAGCTTAAAGTCCCTTCATCCTTTTTATTTTTGTAGTTCCAAAGTTGGATTTAATGGCGTCAATGGCTTTAAGGAACTTTATATTCTTATCTTCTTCCTGAACAAATAGGATATTCTGCTTTTCTAAATTTGACACTCCAACACCAATTAAGCGTATTGGGGAGACAATTTCACTCTTTAAAAGATCTAATGCCTCTCTATATATTGCTACATCGTCATATAATCCAATTTTAAATGTTTTTCTTCTTGTTATGGTTTTAAAATCAGCATATCTAACCTTTATGAAAACTGTTTTTGCTTCCAAACCTTCTTTTCTCAGCCTGAACCCTACATCTTCAGTTAAATCCATTAATTCTTTTGAAAGTACATTGATATCGATTGTATCTTCTTCAAATGTTTTTTCTTTACTTATTGACTTGGTAGAGTCGTATCTTTCTTCCTCAACCAAATTTATTGCATTCCAGAGGTAATTACCAAACGCGCCGAATAGTTCTATTAGCTCAAGTTTACTGTATTTGTAAAGATCTCCAATTTTTATAATTCTGTTTTCTTCGAGTACTAATTTAGACTTCTTACCAACTCCGGGTATATCATCTACTGGTAGATCTTTTAGGAATTCTTTTTCACTATTAGATGGAACTATCGTTAAACCATCCGGTTTTACAATAGAGGAGGCAATCTTAGCTACCACATTTGATCCACCAATACCAACAGATACAGTGATATTAAGCTTATTTTTAACACTCTCTTTTAAGTTTATTGCCAGTTTTTCCTCACCATTAAATAAAGCAATTGATTCAGTTATATTAAGATAGGCTTCATCAATTGAAGTTTGTGTTATGTAGGGGGTATATTTCTCAAATATGGAAAACATCTCATCTGAGTAGACTTTATAGCTTTTCCAATCTCCATCGATAAATATTCCATTGGGGCATAACTTTTTCGCCTGGGAAATTGCCATACCAGACTTTACTCCAAACTTTCTCGCCTCATAAGAGGCAGTTGACACAACTCCTCTTTTACTTGATACAGCACCCACTATAATTGGCTTTCCTAAAAGAGCTGGGTTCTTTGCCGCTTCTACGGAAGCAAAGAAGGCATCGGCGTCTACATGGAGTATCCTCTTATTCATGCGTTATTTATTATAATATATGAGCCGAGAAGAGAGAGCAGGGATTCTGCGCCTTCATTTTCATTAACACCATATCTCGTTATTCCATCAAGACATCCGCCAGTTACCTCATCATATAGGCTTTTACCCAAAGAATTTTTACCGAAGAACCACTCCCATGAAAGATTCAAATACTTGTCAAAATCATTACTTCCTGTTATGTCTTTTGCAATTTTATAAGCCAAGACCATACTACCAGCATCAACTGGCTGTTCATCAAACTCTGCTTTATTTTTTCCATAAATCCACCATCCTTCATTTCCTATAATCTTTAGATATCTCTTTTCAAAAAGATTTTTAGTTAAAAAATTGAGTGTTTCTAGTCCTACATTTAAATACTTTTCTTCATTAAGAACTGAATAAGCAAAAAAAAGAGAAG
>JBPOJC010000014.1:0-21381 GCA_052034135.1 Caldisericota bacterium
TTTAGCTTTTTTGAATACAGGACAATATGCCCTCCACTTGATGGCGTACCATCGGCTGAAAAGGTTAATTTACTTGAGTTACTACCAAAGTTTACAGAGCCTTCAGCTAACTTACCATATTCATCAATGTAAGAAACCGCGGTTATTCCAAAATAATCTGGGAAACCAGCATTCTCATTAAACTTTCTTTCAATTGAACAGTTTGGCTTCCCGATTCCATTACGAACAGTTTCAAATCTATAAAAATTCAGAGATGGATAAAACTCCATTTTTAGAGTTTCTCTTCTTATTACAGCTAAATACCTCATAAACTCGATGTCATTTAATAGCTGTTTTGTGTAGTTCTCGAAACTAAACTTATCAAATGTAGAAATGGTTATACCGAATGTTGTCCCGATGACAATCGTAATTATGCATATGCTTATTAGAAGCTCTAATTCTATGAATGCTCTCATAGGTAAGTAAAATTTAAGAATATTGAAAGATAAATCCCTAAACTTAAGAAAGGAATAAATGGAACTCTTTCTTTAATATTAAGTTTTTTGGTTAAAATTAGAATTAAGCAGACAATAGCACCAATACTAAATCCAAGAGTTATAGCTTCAAAACTATTTTTAAGCCCTAAGTTTATAGAGGCTATACTGAATAAGAGCATATCTCCAGTCCCGATTCCATTCCCCTTTGTTATTAATATTATTATAAGAAAGAACAAAAGTGAGAAAATTATAGCCTTTAATCCATCAAAAAGGAAAGGTAAACCAAATTCGTAAAAGCAAAAAGCTGAATTTATGATAGTGTAGGCTATAATTAAACATAAATCCCAACCATTTATTGAGAGCTTTTTATAGTCTGTAATTGATAAATATAGCAGGATCAACCCTAAAGCAATTAAACTGATAATATTATAAATTCCTAAATTATTGAGTTGTTGAAATCTCAATTCTTTTGATCTCCTTTAATGTATTATCAGTTGCATTAAATTTGATATCTGTGCAGTAATTAGAGTCCAAAACATAAATGCTCTGCATTATTTTGAATTTTCTGTAAGAACCTACTGATAAGGGGTGATCTTTTAAAATGTGATCAGTGTTCCCTCTCTCTTCTATTTTTAAAATATAGGCAACACAAGCGAATTCTATCTCAGTTGACGATTTATTTATAAAGGTAAAAACAAGCACTGAATCATTTGTGCCATCGCCATTCTCATCAATGTATAATTTTGGATTATTTTGGATGAGAGTTATTGTATCTGTATATCCCTTTTCAATTAGGAGTTTCTGAATTAATGAAATACCTGATTCATTAAGGTAAAAAAGTTTCTCAGAGAGGGCTGCCTGCGAGCAAAGCTTTGCTTTCATCGTTATTGAATCTAATAATACTACTGTAGAAATGAGGAAAATAGCAATTATTAATAATGCATAAGGAAGAATAAAAGATTTAAAATTGGTTTCTTTTAACAATTGTTCTTGAGACAACTTCTCCATTTGTTCCTTCAATTCTTATTTTTAAAACTATTGTTCCATTTAAGTCATTTCTCTCAATTGAAAAGCTTGATATGACCTGCTGAGTTATTGCATTGTAAGTTGAATAGTTATAATCTTTCACTATCTCCTTACCAATCTTATAATATCTTACTAATTTATCATCAAATCTTGTAAATTGTAGTAGAGTGGAACTTTCACCATTTGCTGGTCTAAATTCAGAATCAATAAATTTAGACATTGTTAACTCTTCTCTTATCTGCTTTACTACATAGTTTAGATTCATTGAGATGTTTTCATTCTCTATTTGCTTATTTACTCTTAAAATATCTTTAAAAAAATAGCTACTCACTGGAATTAGAATGATTAATGCAATTGTTAGTGAAAGTAAAACCTCAAAAGTGATAAACGAAGAGAACTTTTTACTTATTTTATTACTTTTCCAATTTCTGTTACTAACCATTTTTCCTTATATTTTCTAAATAGATAAATTCTTAAATATAGAAAATCATTAGTTTCATATTGTAAAGTAGATTTACTGCACATTACCCAGTAGTTTTTATTTGTAAATTCTTCACTTAAAGGCATAGAGTATTGAGAAACAAAATTATCAACTGTCGTAAAAGAAGAAAATCCTTCTCCCTGTAAATTAGATAAAGGTGAATTGTTTGAGAAATCAAAGCTACTGAATATTTCTGAATCAGCTGAAAATGTGGAAATAACATCCATCAAAGAGGAGGCTAACCTTACCTCCTCTTCTTTAATTCTTGCCTCTCCTAATTTATTTGAATAAGTACTTTTTATCTCACCGAATGCGAGAAATACTAAAGTAATTAAACTAACACCTATTATGACCTCAGTGAGACTAAAAGACTTAAACTCACGCAATTTATTAGTAACGATTTTACGGAAGAACTATAATATCATCTGAGTCTTTACCATCTGTTCCTGTAAGAACCCATGCTCCATTGTTGTATGTTGGAGTTGTAAGGGCTAGCCCTTTCTTGTTTGGACCATTACTCCAGAGGACAAAGCTTGTTTTATCACTGTTTACTTTATATTTATAGTTTTTATCAGTTTCGCTTGTCCAGAAGATATCTACTGGTAAATCTTTCTCAATATAGTCTATGGGTCCCTGTAAGCCAGTTTGAGATACACTTGTAGCAATATTTCGTTCACTTGATTCAGTACCGCGAAGTGCTTTTAATGAAGAGGGATATTCTCCCCAGTCAGCATTGTAAGCTTGAAGTGCCGATCGTAATGATGTAAGTTCCATTTGAACTCTGGCAATTTTACTTCTATTAACGTAGCCAATAATCTGTGGAGTTGCAACTCCCACAAGAATTGTAATAACACCAATAGTGATAACTAATTCAACAAGTGTAAAGCCTTTAAACCTCTTTTTCATTGATCCTCCTTTAATTTAATGTATTGAAAATGCAAACATTTATCGATGTTATGAAGCAAGATTATTTTGTCAAGAATTTAAAACATGTTAAAATTTAATTAGTGGAACAGGTTATTTATGATTTAAATTGTAAGTTTTGTAAGATTGCTGCAAAAGAGGTTAATAGTTATATAGTTTTTGAGGATGAAGTTTCTTTAGCATTTTTAGATATTAGGCCTCTATTTCCAGGGCACACCCTTTTAATCCCTAAAAATCACTATGAAACTTTATCAGACTTACCAGTAGATTTGATAGCACCTCTTTTTAAAAATGTAAAACTTCTCGATATTGCTGTTAAACAAGCTCTTAAAGCAGATGGGACATTCATTGCTATTAATAATAAAGTAAGCCAGAGTATACCTCATCTACATGTCCATATTGTTCCGAGAAGAAAAGGAGATGGCTTAAAGGGCTTTTTCTGGCCAAGGAATCCATATAAAGATAAGGAAGAAATTCTTAAAACTCAACAAATTATTAAAGAGGTTTTATTAGCTCTGTAACATTCCGAGTGATTGTGCAAATCCAGAGAGTTTAGAAGTATGGTCTGGATCCCCGATAAAGAAGTTCGAGGATGACGGTTTGTGCACTAGATCTCCGGTAAAAGATTTCGGGGATGACAAGGATAAATGCGGAGATTCCTCAGTACGTGCGCAAAATACGCATTTCGGAATGAAAGATACTCGTAATAGTAAGCTATAGGGCTTAGGAAGACAATGTGGATGATTATTTACCACTTTATTTAAAAGAACTTGCTTCATTGCCGCAAGATTGCATTTTTTGAAACACTTATATTAGATTGATTTAAAACAATACAGCAATGGTTTAGTTAATAGTTTTTATATTGTCTTGATTAATACTTAAGTTTTAGTATTATAAAATGCCAGAGATAGATGGATTTATCTGTGAGTTTTTATTGGATAGAGACTAAGCGTGCAATATGAGACAAAAAATGTTTCGGAAAAATTTAAAAATAATATTTATTTGTATTTTAATTGTATTTCTTTCGATCTTAACATTTAAGATTCCTTCTCTCTTTAGTGAGAAAAATTATACCGATGTTTTCTTTGCAATGGATACTTTTTTTGAAATAAGTATTCCTAAAGAAACTTTAAACAGGGAACAAATAATAGAAGACGTAAAAAAACTTGTCTTTTTAACAGATGAAAAGCTAAATAGATACAATTCAGAATCAGAGATTTCAATGGTAAATAAGTATGGATTTAAGCAAAATGTTAAAGTTAGTTCTGAAACATTAGAGGTTTTAAAAAAAGCTACATATTATGGTGATATTTCCAAAGGCTTATTTGATTTTACTTTTGAACCTTTACAAAATTTATATGGATTTAATACACGAGACTTTAGAATTCCTTCAAAAGATGAGTTGGATAGCGTTAAAAATATAGTAAATTATAAATATGTCTCTATTGACGAAAAAACGTCTAGTGTTAGACTTTTAAAAGATAATGTGATAATCAATTTAAGTGGATTATTAAAGGGGTATACTCTTGATAAAGTAAGTAATTTCCTTAAAGAAAAAAATGTAGCTAATTATTACCTAAATTTTGGTGGAAACATTATTGTGGGTGGTAACGAGAAAAAGAGAGTAGGAATATTAAATCCCCGGAAAGAAAGCACTCTTTTTTATGTGAATTTAGAAAATTCTTCAATTTCAACATCAGCTGACTACCAGCAATTTTTTGAAAAAGATGGAAAGAGATATACTCATATTATTAATCCAAAAGATGGAAATGCATCTTTTCCATGGCAAGCAGCAGTGGCAATTGCAAAAAAAGGCATTGATGCAGATTTTCTCTCTACATTTATATTCATTAGTGGCTTTGAAAATGGAAAAGAAATGGTTAAGAACTATTTTCCAGATGCAGGTTTCGCACTTATTAAAGACGAGTTTAATATATATGAATATAACTTTTAAATTGAATTTGGAAAACAATAGAACGTTTCATTTTGTTATTCTTGCTGTTTTTCTGTGTGTTGAGTTGATACTCCACTATCTGGAAATTTTTATAAGTATTCCAATAGGAGGGTACACTCTTAAGATCGGTATATCAAATATCATTGTTTTAAGTGCACTTTATTTATTTGGCGAGTTTGACAGTTTTTTTTTAGCAGTTGCAAAGGCTCCATTAGTTATGTTATTAGAACCACAATTTAATTTAATGACTTTGCTTATAAGTTTAAGTGGATCAATATTAAGTTTTACTTTAATGGTAATATTTAAAAATATTTTTAAGACAGAAATTGTTGTAACGAGTTGTATAGGAGGCGTTTTTCACAATTTTGGCCAGCTTATAGCTGTAATTATTATTACGAAATTGTCAATATTAATATGGTATTTACCCTTTCTTGTTGTCATTGGAATAATTACAGGTTATCTAGTTGGAAGCTTGAGCGATTTTGTAGTAAATAAATTAAATCTTTTAAAGCATAAATAGCGATAGTGAATATAATAGATATATAATTCAAATTTGGAGGTTAAAATGGGACTATTTGATAGGTTTGGGATGGATATAGCAATTGACCTTGGAACAGCAAATACGGTTGTATATGTAAGCGGGAGAGGAATAGTTTTAAGAGAACCAACTATAATAGCAATAAGAAAAGAAACAAAAGAAATAATAGCAATGGGAATTGAAGCGAAGAGAATGGCTGGGAGAGTTCCAGACACAATTCAAATCATAAGACCTTTAAAAGATGGAGTAATAGCTAATTTTGAAGTTACAGAGAAACTTTTGGAATATTTAATAACAAAAGTAGGTGGAAAAAGAGGTTTTTACAATATAGTTAAACCTAGGGTGGTAGTTGGAATACCATCCGGAATTACTGAAGTAGAAATGAGAGCAGTTATAGAGGCAGCCCTTCATGCCGGAGCAAGAGAAGCAAGGCTTGTTTATGAACCAATGGCTGCTGCTTTGGGAGCTGACCTTCCGATTGAGCAACCAACCGGTAATATGATTGTAGATGTTGGCGGAGGAACTTGCGAAGTTGCAGTAATATCTTTTGGAGGAGTAGTATCAAAAAATTCAATTCGCGTAGCTGGAGATGAAATGAACGAAGCAATTCTTCAGTATTTAAAACGCCAATACAATTTATTAATAAGCCCCTATACTGCAGAAGAAATAAAAATGGAGATTGGATGTGCATTTCCAACCGAAGAAATAAGAACCATGGAAGTTAAGGGTAGAGATTTAATTAATGGTTTACCAAGGACTGCTACTATCTCCTCAGAAGAGACAAGAGTGGCACTAAATGATGTATTAATAAGTATACTTGACCTTATAAAAGCAACTTTAGAGGTCACGCCTCCAGATTTAGCAGCGGATATTATTGATAGAGGAATATTTATAGCTGGCGGAGGAGCCCTTCTTCGAGGAATAGATAAATACATTAGAGAAGGAACAGGTATAGTTGTAAATACAGCTGAAAATCCTGTTTTGTGCGTTGCTTTAGGAGCTGGTAAAATAGTGGAAAATTTAAATAAATTCTGGCCATTTTTGCTTCAAGTAAAATATGACTAATATTAAAGATTTTAATGCTTGCAAGTAAAGAAAAAGGTAAAAAATCAAGAATAATATTAGCTATTTTAATAGTTGTTGTTATTCTTGCAGGTTACGGAGTATTTAGAGTTTATAACTTTACTCCTTTAGTGAAGATAGAGGGATTTTTTTTAAAGCTTTTTTCTCCAATAACAAACTTTTTTAAAAACGTAGCATCAAGTGTTTCCTCATTTGTGAGTATTATTGCTTCTCTGGGATCAATAAAAGAAAAGATGGAAAATTTAGATTATCAGAACAGAGTTCTAAAAGTTAAAATTGCCTTGGTGGAAAATTATATTGAAGAAAACATCAGGTTAAAGTCTTTACTTGAAATCAAAAATAATTACGATTCGAAAAGCATATTTGCTAAAATAGTCTCAAGAGATTCATTAAAGCCGAATAATTTTATCGTAGATAAGGGTTCTAAGGATGGATTAAAAGTGAATAGCTCAGTGATTTATCCCATAAAGATAAAAACCTCAAATGGTTTAAGTACAACAATCTATCAGTTAATTGGAAGAGTTTATGATGTAACAGATGAAAATGCTAAAGTCCTTTCAATATTGGATCCAGATTCAAAGATAAGTGCAAGAAATTTAAGAACCAATAGTTTAGGTACAGTATTAGTTGATGATAAGAAAAAAATGCTTTACTTCGAAGTTAGGAAAGATGATCCCTTAATAAAAAAGGGGGATGCAATTGTGACAAGCGAACTATCAACTCTCTCTGAAGGACTACTAATTGGCTTAGTTGAAAGCATTGAAGATACTCCTTCCATATATAGAAGAGCTTATCTAAATGTTCCTCTCGACTTTTACAAAATTACAGAGGTAGCAATTATTTAAATGGTTGATTTTGTAGCAATTGTTTTTGGCATATTTTTTGTTTTACTGGATGTTTCAGCCCTTCCAATGTTTGCAAAAGGATTTATTATTTTTGACTTTTCGCTTTTTTATATTAATACTTTAACATCATTACTAAAAGATAAAGCTTTTCTATACTTGTTAATAATTGCGATCTTTAAGTCATTTTTCCTCTTAGAGGGAGAAATACTACAATTATTTTTTTTATATGCTTTATCTGTTGTGATATTATTTGTATTGGAAAGAATTCTTAATTTAGAAAGTATTATTTTAACACTTATTGTTTCTATTATATTTCTCTTTTTTGAGATAAGATTGGCAGGTGTGTATAGTTTTAACCAAATTATATCCACTTTGTTGGTGCATCTAGTTTTATGGATCTTTTTAATTAATATTTTTAAAAGTTTATTTAATTCACTAAAGATTGGAGTAAAAAAGACGAAATAATAAAAAAATGAGTGAAAATAAAAAAATGACTCTTGCGAAACAAGAAATCGTTTTTTGGAAGCAGGTTTTACTTTATGTTGCTGTGGTTTGTTTAACCATAACTGTATTTATTAAAATTATTAATATTCAGGGTTTTAATACTGAATATTATAGCAATCTTTCCACTGATAATCACAAAAGAGTTATAAGTACAAATTGTCCAAGGGGCACAATATTTGATAGAAACGGGAAAGAGCTTGCTACAGATCTTCCAACCTTCGATCTTTATATATCTCCAACTCTTATTAAAGATATTGATTCTTTTACTGAAATTTTAAATTCTTGTATAAATGTAGACAAAATTAAACTTAAAAAAATACTGTCAGAGGCTAATTCAATTGATGAAAGTTATTTGATCAAAAGCAATCTAAGCGATGAAGAGATTGCTCGTTTTAATGAGTTATCATTTAAATTAAAGGGCGCAACTATTAAAGAGAGTTACAAGCGTCATTATCCTAACGGAGAGGCTTTAGCTCATGTATTAGGTTACACCGGCATAGCTTCTGAACCTGAATTGGATTATTATAAAAATTTAACCTTGGATGAAAGAGTTGGAAAATCCGGCTTAGAGAAATACTATGAAGATTTGCTTCATGGGGAAAAGGGTAGAATAGTTCAGATAGTTAGCGCAAGCGGTAAAGTTCTTGACGAGATGGAAGAAAAACCTGCAAAAAAGGGTGAAAATATTTTTCTTACAATTGATTTGGGTTTACAGAAAAAAGTCGAAGAAGTAATCGGAGATAATTATGGTACAGGAATTATAATAGATGTTAAAAAAGGAGAACTTCTTGCATGCGCTTCGAATCCTTCTTTTGATCCAAATATATTCTCAAAAGATATATCTGACGAGGAATGGCAAGCATTGAATAAAAAAAGAGCATTCTTTAATATAGCAATCCAAGGAGTTTATCCGCCTGGTTCTACTTTCAAATCTCTTATTTCCTTGTATGCATTAAGCAAGAATGTTATAAATACAGAAACGAAATATTTTTGTGGTGGATCTTTGAATGTTAAGGGTTTGGAAGAAAAGTATAAATGTTGGGTCTTTCCTTCTTCTCATGGATGGTTAAATTTAAAAGATGCATTAAAATATTCATGCGATATATTTTTCTATCAACTTGCGAAAGACCTTAAAATTGAAAATTTTATTGAATTTGCAATTAAATTTGGTGGTATTACAAAAAAAACTGGAGTTGATTTACCATATGAAAATGAAGGTTTTCTTGGGAGTCCTAACTGGAAAAAGAAATATATTGGTGATGAGTGGTTTGACGGAGATTCGATGAATCTTGGTATTGGTCAAGGATATATACTTGTAACTCCTTTACAAATGGCAAAACTTTATTTAAAAATTGCAAATGGTGGAAAAGAGTTGGTGCCCCATTTACTTCTTAAAACTGAGAGCAATAAAACATTTAATGATTTTTATATTTTAAAAGAAGATGATTATTTAGTTGAAAAGAAATATAATGATATTCTAATAGACTATCTTAAAGGCGTAACCGAGATAGGAGGAACTGCTTACGGTTTGAATATTGATGGTGTAAAAGTAGCTGCTAAAACTGGAACCGCAGAAGGACCGAACGGAGAACATTTATGGTTAATATCTATATATCCAGCCGAAGATCCTCAAATCGTAGCTCTTATAATGTTTGAAAATTCAAAGTATCAATTTGCAAGCAAATTAACTCCTTATATGGAAAATATACTTTCATACTATAAAAATGAATATAATACTAATAAGAGGTAGAAATAATGGCAAGTAGAGTTACTCCGGATGATGTTGTTGTATTTAGAGGTATTGAAGATGGTGTTTTGATTTTGTTAGATACTGACTTTAAAGATTACGAAAAAGTCATAAAAAAGGCTATTAAAAAGTTAAAAGAAAATAAGAAGTTTTTTAAAGGTGCAAATATTTTTATTGATGGAATGAAAAGAGCTCTTGATAGCGACGAAATAGGAATGGCAAGGAAGCTAATAAGCGATAAACTAAAATTGGAGGTTATGCCTTATAGATTAACAGAAACTAAAGAAGAGAAAAAGGAATCAGATTATCCTTTAATTGTAGAGAGGACTCTTAGAGCTGGACAGGTTATTCAGAGTAATGTAGATGTGGTTGTATTTGGTGATATTAATCCTGGTGCATCAATAATTTCTTCTGGTTCTATATTTGTATATGGGAAATTAAGAGGTGAAGCTCATGCAGGGCAACCTGGTAGTGAAAAATGCATTATTGCTGCTAATGGTTTTTCTCCGCTTGCTTTATCAATAGGAGATAAAGTTTTGGACTTAGACTCCCTTGATGAGAAAAGTAAAAACAACTTCTGTTTTGCAAAAGTGTTAGATAAAGAAATAAAAATAAATGTGGTATCTAAGAATATAGATGAGTGAATAGATGAGTGAATCAATTGTAGTAACTTCGGGAAAAGGTGGAGTCGGAAAAACAACTATTGTAGCGAATGTTGGCGTAGCACTTGCTCAATTAGGCTACAGTGTTGCTCTCGTAGATGCAGATATAGGGCTTAGAAATCTTGATATAGTCATGGGTTTAGAAACAAAATCTAAAAGGAATTTGGTTGATGTAATTAGAGGTTTATGCAGCCTCGATGAGGCTTTAACCGAAGATAAAAGATTAAAAGGCAAGCTTTTCCTTCTTGCTGCTTCGCAAGCTCATAAGAAGGAAGATATTGATAAGGAGAGTTTTCAAAAAATAATAAATGAGCTTAAAAAAAGATATGATTATACAATCATTGATTGTCCTGCAGGAATAGAATATGGGTTTAACATTTCTATAAAAAGTGCCGATAGGGCAATTGTAGTAGTTAATCCTGATGTTTCATCTGTGAGAGATGCAGATAGAGTAATAGGTATAATAGAAAATGATAAAATCAGAAAAATAGAACTTATAATAAATAAAATTGATGTGGCTCTGTTAAAAAAGAAAGAAATAATTTCGATAGAAGATATTATAGAACTTTTAGGCGTAAAATTGATTGGCGTAATTCCAGAGAATTATAAAATAATTGTTGCTTCTAATATTGGAAAACCAATACCTTTTTCTAAGGAGAAGGAGCTATCTTCTGTTTTTATAAATATTGCGAGAAGATTGACAGGAGAAAAAGTTCCTGTAACAGCAGTTAATGGCGAAAGCACTTCTAAAGGCGAGAATCTCTGGAACAAAGTTAAAAAAACTTTTGATAGAAAATAGTTTTTAGAGGTTGGGGGTTAAGAAATGAAAAGCGGAAACGTTGCTTCAAAAAGGCTTAAGGGAATAATTTCTCAAGATAGAGAAGTTCTCTCGCCTGGTTCATTCAGAGTTTTAAAAAAAGAACTCGGATCCATTATTGCAAAATACCTTGATATTGACAAAAGGAAGATAAAAATTGTATTAGAACAAAAAGATGATGAAAACTATAGTCTGATTGCGGATCTTCAGATAAAGGAAAGTCTTAAACAAAAGAAATGACTCAAAATATAAAAATGGTTCATACTGGGGACTTGCACTTAGGAATAGAAAGCTATGGTAAGAATGAAGAAAATCTTCCAGTAAATACAAGAGTTACTGACTTTTTTAAATCTCTTGATTATATTGTTGATTATTCAATTGCTCAAAATGTAGACCTATTTCTCGTGGCTGGCGATATATATGAACAAAGAGAGCCATCAGTTTATATACAGAATGAATTTTCAAAAAGACTTGTAAAATTGCTTGAAGCAAATATAGCCATTGTACTTTTAATTGGAAATCATGATTCTCTAACTACTATAAGGAGAATATCTTCCATCCAGATATTTAAAGAATTAAGAATCCCAAATGTATATGTAATAGATGAACCAACCGTATTTCAAATACAAACAAAATCGGGAATAGTTCAGGTGGCTGGCTTGCCTTATATTGACAAAAACAGGATGAGAGAAGTTTTTAGAAACTATTCTCTTAAGGAAGAAGAAAAAGTAGAATTAAAGGAATTAATGATTAAAAATCTTTTAGATGATTTAGAAAAAAAGATTAATTCTAAATATCCAGCCATCTTAACTGCACATCTAACAGTCAGAGAGGCAATTTATCAAAATTGGAGGCCTGCAATTATAGGTAATGAGATATATATTTCATTAGATTCACTTAATAATGAAGTATTTTCATATATTGCCCTGGGGCACATACATAAACATCAATTTATAAATAATTCAAAAAATATTGCTTATTGTGGAAGCATTGATACTATTGATTTTGGCGAGGCTGATTTTGATCATGGTTTTATACTCTTAGAAATTGATAAGAATTCAGTAGAAAGTAATTTTATAACAATACCAGATCAAAGGAGATTTGTTACATTAAATATCGAAATTGAAAACGATAAGGATATTAAAAAAGTAATAACTAAAGAAGTAAAAGAAAAATGTAACACTTCAGACATTGTAAGATTAAATATATTATTAAATGATCCGTTTTTTTCAATTGATGAACAGGATATTCGCAAAGTCATATCAAACTATTGTTTTATCCTCTCAACAATAAAAATTGAAAGGAAAACAAAGAAACAAACTCGTATAGATGGATTGACAAATGAAGGTGATCCACTTGATGCACTTAATAGATATATATCTGTAACCAATGACCCATTTATTAAAGAGAATAAAGATGAGTTAGTAAAATTAACTTTTGATTTGTTAAAAGAAATTAGAGAAGGACAATGATTCCAGAGGAAATAACTTTAGAGAATTTTCTTTCTTATAAAGGAGTAGCTAAAATTGATTTTAGAAAAATCCATTCAGTTGTGATAATTGGTGATAATGGAGCTGGAAAATCATCTATTCTTGATGGGATGACATATGCTTTATTTGGAGTAGCGAGAGGAACAAGTAAAAGTGGGGATAATAGCGATAGATTAATATCAACCGGAGAGCAATACCTAAAAACAGATTTTATTTTTTCAGTTGATGGCACACAATATAACGTTATCAGAAAGAGGGATAAAATAAAGCAATCTACTGAATTAGAATTGTTTAAAAAAGATGATGATGAATGGAAAAACATCTCTAAGTCTACAATAAAAGCTACTCAAGAATTAATACATTCAATTATTAAAGCAAATTATGAATTATTTGTTTCTTCTGTAATGATTATGCAAGGAAGGGCAGACAATTTTACAAGAAAAGATCCTTCTGAAAGGAAGGAATTATTATATGATATTTTGAATCTTAATATTTACGAAAAACTATGCGATTTAGCGCGCGATAAAAGAAAGGAAATACTTTCAAAAATTGAGTCTTTAAAAGTTTTAATTGAACCAATGAAAGAAAGCCTCGATAAGCGATTAATATTAGAGAAAGAATTATCTGAATTAAAGGATAGTGTTAGAGAAAAGGAAGATAAGATAAAAGATTTAAAAACGAAACTTTCTGAAACATCTACAAAATTAGAAATAGCAAAAGAAGAGATGGTAAGGAAATCCAATATTTTAGAAAGATTAAAAAGAGAGGAAGAAAATTTTAAATCATTAACAGAGGAAAAAGATAAATATATAAAGCAGATTAATGAGGCACAAAAAATTATATTATTGCAAAATGAAATCGAAACGAATTACCAGAGGTTTATTTCTTATTTAGAGCGCGAAAGAAAAATGGCAGAGAGCTTCGAAAATAAGGTAAGAGTGGAAAAGGAGATAGATGAACTTAAGAAAAAGATATCAGATGAGGAGCATGAATTATCCTTAAAACAGGCTGAATTGGATAAAGAGAAAAGTATCTACATGAGCGAAAAAGATAAATTTATAACGATAAATCTTAAGGTTCATTCAGTTCAAAGCGAACTAAAGGAATTAGAAAGAATCAGAGCAAAAAAAGGAGAAATTGAAAAAACTTTAAATGATATAAATTTAGCTATTGCGACTACTGAAGCTGATTTAGCAAACTTAAGGAAAAATCTTGAAGAGACAAAGATTAAAAAGAAAGAAATAGAAGAAAAAATTCTAAGTATTGAAAAGTTATTAAAAGAAGAACAAACTTTAAATGAACAATTAAAAGTAATTAAAGAAGATAAATCTAAGCTTGAAATATTAAATGCTGATCTGATAACTGAATCAGGCAAAATTAGCTCTCTTAAAGTACAAATAGATGAAACTATAAAGGTTATTTCTTCTTTGAACGACAGCTTGGCAATACTATCAAAAGAAGGAGAAATAAAACAGTGTCCAGTATGTGGTTCTAATTTAAGCGAAGAGAAGCGAACAGAATTGATTTTAAATTATAGAAGAGAGATTGAGCAGAAAAAAGATTTTATTGAAGATGCAAAGAAAAAAATTGAACTTAGAGAAAAGAATATTGATGAAAAAGAATTGCTTCGAGAGAATTTAAAAAAATCTATTCTCTTAGAGGCTGAATTGATGGAAAGAAAAGCATGTTTAACAAATGCAAGAGAGCAGATTTATTCTTTAAATGATGAATTATTAACTATTAAGACAGCTGAAACGCATTACCAATCAGATATAACAAGACAGGAAAATAAATTAATTGAGCTTTATTCTAAGAGAACAACCACAGAAAAACAATATAATGAATATTTGAATAAGCTTTTGGCTGAGAATTATTTACTGACATCTTTAGGAGAACTTCAAGCTCAATTATCTAAAATAAGAGAAGCAGAAGAAAAGCTTCCCCATGTTGCAAAGGAACTTTTAGACATTTCAAGAAAGCTTGAAACAAGAGATTTTGCTCTCGAAGCAAGAGAAAAGTTAGAAGAGCTTCAAAAAAAATTATATAACATTCATTATGATGCTTCTTTGCACAAAGAATTAAAGAGCAACATTGAAAATTTTCAGTATGCTGAGAAAAAAAAGAAACTATTAGACGAAAAGATACATGAAAAGGAAATTTTGACAACTGCTGTTAATAGTTTAAAAGAAAAAATAGATTTAGTAAAAAAGGAAGTTAATAAACTCAACGATGAACTTAAATTAATTAATGTTGATGAATCTCAAATAGAAGAAATCATAAAACTTAGAGATAATTATAATAGGGAAATGGATGGTCTTCTGTTAGATCGTGATAGTCTAATTAAAATGCAGGCTTTAAAAGAGGAAAATATTAAAAGCTACAGGGAAATGGAGAAAGAGTACATTAGTAAAAATAAAGAACTTGAAAGTTTACTAAAAGAGGAAAAACTTTTAATGAAAGCCTCTTCTATATACGGTAAAAATGGAATTCCTGCTTTTATTATCGAAAATACATTGCCAGAAATAGAGGAAAAAGCGAACCAAATTCTTGATATAATCTCTGACGGTAGATTGCAGGTCTATTTTAAGGTGGAATCAAAAACCAAGAAAGGAGATTTAAAAGAAACCTTAGATATAGAAATCTCCAGCGAAGGGGAAAACAGGCCATATGAATTATTTAGCGGAGGAGAAAAATTCAAGGTAGATATTGCTATAAGAATTGCTCTATCTTATGTGCTTGCCAATAAGTCAGGAGCTAAACTTTCAATGCTTATAATTGATGAGGGATTTGGTACTCAAGATAGGGAAGGAATAATAAGATTTATTGAGTGTATAGAAAGAATTTCTAATGAATTTGAAAAAATAATAGTTATTACGCATATGAATGAACTAAAAGACTATTTTGAGTCACATTTAAGGGTGGTTAAAGAGAATGGTATTTCAAAGATATTTTTTGAAACTATTTAAATTTGACAAACTCTATTTATTTTGTTAAATACGATAACGGTCTATTTATAATGAAAAATGGAAGTTGATTTTGAAGGTTAAAGAGATAAAAATTAACAAAGAAAGATGTAAAAATTGTGGCATATGCGTAGTTTTATGCCCCAAGAATGTCTTAAAACAAAGTTTCACAGAAGAAGTAACTATTGATGACATTTCAAATTGTAGTGGGTGTTTATTATGCGAGTTTGAATGCCCAGATCTAGCGATAGAAGTTATAAAGGAAGAGAAAAAAAATGATTAAGGAACTCTGGCAAGGTTCAGAAGCATGTGCTTATGGTGCTATGAAAGCAGGATTAAGTTTTTTTGCTGGTTATCCTATAACGCCATCTACAGAAATTGCCGAAGTATTATCAGTTCTACTTACAAAAGCAGGAAAAGTATTTATTCAAATGGAAGATGAGTTAGCCAGTATTGTATCGATAATTGGAGCGTCTCTTGCAGGAGCAAAATCAATGACAGCAACTTCGGGTCCTGGTTTTTCACTTATGCAGGAGGGGATTGGTTATGCTTGTATGATCGAAGCTCCTATTGTTATATGTAATGTTATGAGAGGTGGACCATCCACGGGACTACCTACAAATATAGCTCAAGGAGACGTTATGCAGTCTAAATGGGGTACCCATGGAGATCATTCCATAATAGTGCTTTCACCCGATTCCGTTAAAGAAATGTATTATTTTACTATAAAAGCTTTTAATCTTGCTGAAACTTATAGGAATCCAGTAATACTTCTTGCAGATGAGGTAGTGGCTCATATGCGTGAAAAAGTTGAAATTGACGAAAGTGAAGATATAGAGATAATTAACAGGAAAAAACCGACTGATAAAAATAATTATTTGCCATACGGCAACATTATAGATGATGTTCCTGTAATTGCCGATTTGGGTGATGCATTTGGAACAAGTATAACTGGTCTTGTTCATAATGAATCTGGTTTTCAAACAGCGAATTATAGTGTAGCGAATCAGTTAGTTCAGAGAATTTATAGAAAAATTGAAAAACATAAAAAAGAACTTTTTGAGTGTGAAGTTATAAATGGCGATGCTGAAACTCTGTTTGTAGCTTATGGTGCAGTAAGTAGAACTATAAAAGAAATAATTAATTATTACGAGAAAGACAAATTTGGTTTAATAAGACTAAAAACAATATTTCCGTTTTGCGAAGAGACAATTTTTGACCTTACGAGAAAAGCAAAGAGAGTAATTGTTGTGGAATTAAATATGGGTCAGCTTTATTATGAAATTAAAAGAGCAATTTGTAATACAAAGCCTGTCTACTTAATAAGTAAAGTTGGAGGGGAGTTAATCTCACCAGAAGAAACATTAAAAGAAGCAGAGGCAATTATAAGTGAAAATAGATGATTTTATTAGAAAAGAGAGACTTCCATTTATATGGTGTCCAGGATGCGGTAATGGAACAATTTTAAGAGCTGCTCTTACTGCAATTAGCGAGTTACAATTAACTGAAAATGACGTAATATTTGCTTCAGGTATTGGTTGTTCCTCAAGGACTCCAATGTACACAAAATTCGACAATGCACACTCATTACACGGAAGAGCAATTCCATTAGCCACAGGTATAAAGCTAACAAGACCAGATAAAAAAGTTATTGTTATGACGGGAGACGGGGATGCTCTTGCTATTGGAGGAAATCATTTAATTCATGCAGCGAGAAGAAACATCGATCTAACTGTTATTATTTTCAACAATTCAATTTATGGAATGACAGGCGGCCAAGTATCTCCATTGACTCCAGAAGGAAAAAAGGGAACTACAGCAGTATTTGGAAATATTGAGAATTCATTTGATACAGTTGAACTTTTAAAAGGGGCAGGTGCAACTTATGTTGCAAGAGTTGGGACATATTTCTTTACGCAAATGACAAAATATATAAAGAATGGAATTGTTCATAAAGGTTTCTCTGTCATAGAAATAGTTACTCAATGTCCGGTATATTACGGAAGATTAAATAAAATAAAAACACCTGGAGAGATGCTCCTTTGGCAAAAGGAAAATCTCATCTCAAAAGAAAAAGCGAAAAACATACCCGAAGAGGAATTAGTAGGAAAGATTATAATTGGAGAATTTATTAATATAGATAAAGAATCATATATTGATAAAAGAGAAAAATTAATTAAAAAGGCACAATAAATGAGGGTTGAAATAAGATTTAGTGGATCTGGTGGTCAAGGGTTGGTTCTTGCCTCAAGAATACTTGCGAATGCTGCTATATTAGAGTCAATGAATGTTCTTCAAAGTCAAGTATACGGCGCAGAGGCAAGGGGCGGAGCAACGAAAAGTGAAGTAATAGTTAGCGATAAAGAAATATTTTTTCCTCGTGTTCTTATTCCTGATATTTTGATCGTTTTAACTGAAGAAGCATATAAAAAATATGGTACTAATTTGAAAACTAATGGAATAATTATTCTTGACTCATTTATGATTAAATCAGCCGAAAAGAATGATTCATTTAAAATTTATGCTGCTCCGTTTACGCAGATAGCCGAGGAAAAGTTTAATTCTAAAATATTAGCTAATATGGTTATCCTTGGCTTTACTACAAAACTTTTAAAAATTATAAGATTTGAATCAGTAGTAAAAGCTCTTTCCAATGTATTTAAAGGTGAGACTTTTGAAATAAACTCTAAGGCGTTAGAAGCTGGCCAAAATTTAGATATACAGCCGCTTTAATATGCTTCGTCTTTAAAATATTTTTTCCGACTTTCACTAAGAAGGTAAAGTATTATAGCGGACGCTGTTCTCACTGAAAGATGATTGTAATCTGAATTACCTTCTATTGGTTTTAAAATAAAATCTCCCGATTGTAAAATATTGTAAGTTAATCCCCATCCAGTACCAAAAAGAAGAAATACAGGTTCATTTATTGATATTTTTGAAACATCTTCTATAGATATAGATTTTTCTGAATCTATTTTACGAGCAGTGGTTGAGATAATTTTTGCATTTTTACCATATTGGTTATCAATTAATTCTTTAGCTTCGTTTAAAGAATAAGCAAACTTGACTATATTAAAAGTTAAACTTCTGTTCTGATTGTAAGATTTACCAAAACCTTTTTGCCAGAAGTTAATAATTCTTTCAGATACAGCTTTTTGCTTTTGAGAAGGATGTATAATATAGAAATAGTCAACACCAAATGAATAAGCTGATCTTGCAATATCATGAATATCAAAAGGTGTGATTGAAGTAGTAATCTCTTCTCCATTTTTATTTAATACTGGATAATGCAATAAGCCAATACTTATATTATTCATCTAATAAATAATCAATAAGTATTACTAATTCATCTTTAATTTCTTTTAAATATTTTTTATCTGAAGGAGAAAGTTCTTTTTTATTTATCAAGTCTGCCCGCAGAAGAAGACTCCATTTTAAAGATTCTTTTTCTTGCCATTTTTTTATTTTCTCGTGATTTCCAGATAATAATATAGGAGGTACTTTTAAACCTCTAAATTCAGTTGGCTTTGTAAATTTAGGGGCGCTTAATTTTTTTTTGCTAAAAGTTTCATTCAGTAATGAAGCAGAATTTCCTATAACACCATCAATAAGTCTAATTATTGCATCTGTTATAACGATTGCAGATATTTCTCCTCCTCCTACGATATAGTCTCCAATAGATAAAATATATGTAGCAAAAGTGCTTAATCTTTCATCTATACCCTCGTAGTGGCCACATAAAAATGTTATTATATCGCTATTAGAAGCTATTTCTTGGATCAAGTCTTGAGTAATAACATTTCCTTTTGGGGATGGTAAAATTATTGTAGTTGAAGTCAAATTATTTTTTTCTAAAGCTTCCAAAAATGGCTCCATTTTCATAAGCATTCCTGCTCCTCCACCATAGGGTGAATTGTCAGTGGTTTTATGCTTATCAGTCGTATAGTCTCTCAAGTTGATAATGGAATAGCTTATTAAATTCTTTTTAATAGCTTTACTCGGTATACTATAAGAAAAATAGCTTTCAATTATTTCTGGAAATGTCGTTAAATAGTTAAAATTTTTAACCACATTTATGATTTAATTGAAATAACTATTCCATCTCTGACAGTAATCTCGCTGCCATTAAGCTTCTCCCAGAGATTGTCTCCTTCTTTGATATCTACGATTCCATCGATAGATGCATAGGGATAGAGAGTTCCAATCTCAAGGTTTTTTACCTCATTTATCTTATTTTCTATCTCTTTTTTTGTTGCTTCTTGAGATTCACGCTCTTTTGAAAGCCTTGCTCTTATATTTGCTAACTCTTGTGTACTGAAAGAAGAACCAACATTGAGAAGCAGTTTACTTTCTTCGGATTTAAGCTTCTCAATGTTGGTATTAATTTCGCTGATCAAAATTTCTAATTGCTTAATAAAACTATCCTTAAATTCTTGTGAAACTATTACTTTAATAAGAACTTTTCGGTTTAAAGTTATTGTAGCCAATTAAAATCTCTACGAAATAATGTTTATTACAGCGTTTTTACCGTTTTTAGCAGCTGCTGCTCTAATAAGAAACCTTATTGCGTTAGCAGTTTTGCCTTGCTTACCAATAACTTTACCAATGTCTGTTGGGTCAACTTTAATTTCATACACAATTGATTGTTGACCTGCTACCTCTTGGACAAAAACTTGCTCTGGGTGATCCACCAAAGTTTTAACAATTTCTTCAATTAGCTGTTTCATTTAACTTATCCTCCTTTTGATTTTTCATTGTGATAAACTTCTGCCAAATATTTGTTTTACGTAGAATACTTTTTACTTTATCAGTAGGTTGTGCTCCTTTTTCAAGCCATTTTAAGGTTTTATCCTCGTTCAAGATAATTTTCTTTTTATCATCACTTTCTAATGGATGATAAGTACCAAGTAATTCTAAGTAATTACTTTTAACACTTTTTCTTGAATCCATAGCAACTATTCTATAGCTTGGCCTGTGAGGCGCTCCCATTCTAACAAGCTTTATTTTAACCACAAAATAAATTCTCCTCTCAATAAATTTAACTTCTTTTAGAGCAAGTGGATAATAGAATATTTAAAAAAAATTAAAAGTCAACTATTGCTATACAGAATAATTTGAACTGTCTATCAGGAAATTCTTTAACTCTATGTTTATTTTCTACGGTTTATAATTTTTATCGTACATGGGGGAAGTAAATTCCTTTTTGACATCGTAGGCTTTACAATAAGCAGGACTCTTGTCATATGCTCTTACAGTACCTTTTGCAGTACCATTGAAAGTACATCCTTTTACAAATGTGCCGGTAAAGTTCCCAGTTACAATAAAACCCCTTGTATCATCTGTGCTTGAACTTTTCCATGTAAATGTAAAATTAATATTACCGCTATTATCGTATGTACCAGAAACCTCTTGAGAAGAACTATAGCATGTAGGACCTCTACCGAATATTTTACCATCTTTAAAAGTAACACATAATTTGATTAGTTGCTTACTATCATCCCATTTACAATCAAAAGTATTCCATGATGGTACTTCTGGACAATAAATTTCATAAGCCTTGTCACAATTTGATACTGTACTAAACACCACATCTTTATTTGATTCATATTCATATTTCTCACCTGTATAAACAATAACGGGACCACTGGTAATATCCTGTGGTAATTTAACTTTTATTTCCTTATCACTCCAGCTCACTATATCAACATTCTCACCATTAATTGTTACTTTACTTTTTGTTGATCTATTTTTCCCAAAAGAGAATCCATTTATGGTTATTGTATCTCCACCTTTTCCTGTAGTTGGATTAATTGATACAACCTTAGGAGTAACAAGAAGAGTTGCATTTATTATAAAGTAATCTCTTAAAGA
>JBPOJC010000091.1:0-4212 GCA_052034135.1 Caldisericota bacterium
TCTTTAAGAGATTACTTTATAATAAATGCAACTCTTCTTGTTACTCCTAAGGTTGTATCAATTAATCCAACTACAGGAAAAGGTGGAGATACAATAACCATAAATGGATTCTCTTTTGGGAAAAATAAATCAACAAAAAGTAAAGTAACAATTAATGGTAAGAATGTTGATATAGTAAGCTGGAGTGATAAAGAAATAAAAGTTAGATTACCACAGGATATTACCAGTGGTCCCGTTATTGTTTATACAGGTGAGAAATATGAATATGAATCTAATAAAGATGTGATATTTACAAGGAAAAGTGAATCAGGATGTGGTAAAGTTAATGGTATTTATCAAGTCTCTTTTAAAGAAGTTCCTGAATGGAACTCCGGGACATGCAAATGGCAAAAAAATTACACAAAAACCATGTTTCTTACTTTTAAAGATGGAAAAATTTTCAATAATGGACCAAAATCATCAGATCTCCTAAAGGTTTCAGGCACATACAACAATAGTGAAGTTAGTTTTACTTTTACTGACAAAGAACCAGGAACAGATGATAAATGGGGGCGAATTATAACAGGAAGCTTTACCGGTAACTTTATGCCTAATCCTTCTCCTCAGCCTTCACCCTATCCACGCTCAAACTGCTATTTCGAGGGAATTGTTAAAGGTACAGTAAGAGCATATGGCAGTAACTTAAAATGTGGATCCTACGACGAAACTGCAGGATTGTCAGTGGAAATGCATGGTTTTTTAATGGAGCCGTAAGGATTATTATTAAAGCATGTTTTGTATGCTAATTTGTTAAAATAAGCTGAATATTAAGGGTACGTTAATTTATTAATTACTAATATTCTTATTTTATAAAAAAGAGGTAATATTTTAATAAAGACTGAGGACTTCTCCATTATTTAAAACCTTCACTTTATCGCCAAACAAGTTTACAAATTCTTCTGGGTGCTCTGTATGGACAGGAATTATAATTTCAGGGGAAATATCCTCAATCAAAGTAATAAGCTCACTACGGGAAATATGTCCTGAAGCATGAAAACTTGATTCATAAAAGGGATCACCTATAAAGGAAAAATTAAAAAATTTTAACCAGTTTCTTAACCTTTCAAAATCAATCTTCTGCTCCTCTGTATAAGCTTCACTTGATGAATAAATATAGACTCCATCTGTTACATCTATATCTATAAGATTATTTATATCCCAGAAACTAAAAGAAAGAATGTAATTAGCTGGATTCTCTCTTAT
The DNA here is from genome assembly GCA_052034135.1 of Caldisericota bacterium. Lineage (GTDB taxonomy): Bacteria > Caldisericota > Caldisericia > UBA6126 > JAGPKI01 > JAGPKI01. The sequence continues at coordinate 1,243 of JBPOJC010000091.1, forward strand.
CTTAGATGGAGTGATTAATTTATTGCTGTTTTTAGTTATTAAGTCTTCTTCCCACTGCTCTCTCCTTCCCTTAGGTTCATAATATATTAGAAAATTATTACTTACTAACATTGGAGATATTAGACTACTATCTGCCTCTGCGATATGTTCTAATAAGTATAAATCTTGAGGGAGTATCACTAACTTTCTATTTGTTTGAACCGCAATGTTATAGAAACTTATTAATCTTTCAACATTTCTTGGCCCAAAATCTGCAATAATTAATTTGCCGCTATTTGCTATAACTGTTGATAAAGAATTTTCAAATACTTCGTCTTCAGTAATTTTTTTGTCACTTGTTATTCTTGTTCCTTCAATGATCAGAGCTTTTGGATGTAGCCTTGCAACACTTTCAATGAACTTTTTTGTTAATTCTCCTCTTACTCCATGTAAACGTAAATCTCCTGAGTAAACAACCCACCCACTCTCAGTCTCAATTGCTAAAGCAGATGCTCCATAGATAGAATGGTCGACTGAGAAAATTTTACATCTATATGGTCCTATTTTACAATCTCCATCATTAAGGGTAATAAATGGTCTTAACTTTTTTCCTCCCTTTGCCTTCATTGATAAACCGTCATCAGATAAAGCTTTCTCTTTTATAAAATAACAGTCTCGCACAAAATCAGACTTTGTAGTAGTTTGCATAACCTCTAATATTCTTATTGTTAAAGCCGATGCATAAATAGGAATATCGCTCCTTAAGTAACCAACACAGCCTGAATGGTCAACATGAGCGTGAGATATGAAAACTCCATTAATATTTTTATTAAATAAAAAATCATCTCTTGCAAGATCTTCCGGGAAAAGATCATTTCTATACAAATCTGAGATGGGTGGAAGAAGCTTCATTTTAATTAAATCTTTAAGCCCTCTTGAGCTTCTTGGCCTCAAATATTCTTCAAAATAATTAGAAAATACTTTAAAATTCATCCCGAAGTCAAGGAGAATACTTTCATTAGAAGAATTCAAAAGTATTTTTGAACCACCTACTACATTAGCACCATCAAGAATTTCTATAGAAGTCATTTCTTAAGCAATTTAATTATATTCAAAAATTATTTTAAATAAAAAATTGATTTTTTTGGTAATTTTGGGAAAATTAAATTTAAAATGAAAAAGATTTTTGCAAAAGAAAAAAAAATAACAAATAGGCAACTTGAATGTTTGAAAGCTCTCATAAGCATTTATAACATGAAAAATGAACCAATTCACTACACGGAAATTGCCCCTCTTTTAAAAATAAGTAAATGGTCTACTTATGACTTACTTAAAACTCTTGAAAGAAAGGGGCTTGTAAAGCCAGTATATAAAGAATTAGATATAACAAGGCAAAACAAAAAAGGGAGGAGAGCAGTTTTTTTTGTTCCTTTATTTGAGTCCTCAATTGATAACTTAAAAGAAGATTTCATTCATAATAAAGAGGTAAATTCTGGGAAAAAAGGTTTCACTCTTAATTTGAAAAATATTTCCAAAATTTCCCCAAAAATGTATTGCATTAGTTTTTTAACTGCTATAGGTATTATCTGTCTTGAAAGTTTCCAGGATTTAATTCCTTTAATACAAAACTACATCACAGCATTATCATCCAATCCTAAAAATGCTTTGATTTGCATTGCTTATTCCTTAGTAGGCATAGTAATTGGAAACCTAAAAACACCTGAAGAAAAAAAGATAATTGAGACAAATCTTAGTCAGTACACAAGTTATATCGAAAAAATGAGCGAGAAAAGCTTAAAAGAAGTTCTTGATTCAACTGTTAGTTTAATTGAAAATCATTAAAGTTAATTTAATGAAAGTTAACTTTTATTTAGATAATTATTATGAAAGGAAAGGAGGGCTAAATTATGTGGGCTAATTGGTTAAATGTTATTCTCGGTATTTGGTTGATTATTTCTTCAATAATTCCTTCACTTATAAACCAATGGAACGTCCTTATTGTTGGTATTCTTGTATTTATTTTTGCACTGATTCCTACTTTTCAAAAGAAGTAAAAATTTAGCTTAAAAGCACGGTATATTTTTTCGATTTAATTTAAATATACCGTGCTTTTACCTTTTTCAGGATCTTCGATGATTACATTCGGGGATGACTCTCTCCCGTCATCCTGAGGTGCGTATTTCATGGCGAAAAAGGACAAATCCGCGCCGTCACCCTGAGGAGCGCTCATCCCGGCGACGAAGGATCTCCTCTTTTTCGCATTTGTATCATGCATAGTGAATGCAAACGAAACATAAAAAATAAAAAACAAAAAAAATAAATTAATTAAAAATAAAGAATATAATTCAAAACTGAAGTTAAGTTTTGGAGCCACTGATTAATTGTGAGAGAGATTTTGTCTCATTTTAAAGAAGCAAGTCATCTTTAAATAATAATCAGGAAGATACAAAACTATATTTTGTAGTGCTTAACCCAGAAAGCGGTAAGATAATTTTACAACAAGATCTTAAAGTAAATACAATTGTGGATTGGTGCGGAGGTGAAAATGCAATTTTTGAAGGTGATGAATTTTATATTTCTGCAAGAATCCTAAATGATGATGTCATAATTTCAAAATACAAAATTAACGATAGCTATGAGGCTAAATTAATTTGGGTAAAAAAGTTTGGTGTAAAACCGGTTATTATTGAGAGAGATGAATATAAAGAAGAGGGACTTATAACAGGTTTTTATTTAAATAATGAATTTCTTTATACTGTATTATCTCGCTCTTATAAAGAAGAGAGCCGTATACCTCTTCCTATGAAAGATATATTATACTCTATTGATGCGAAAACAGGAGAAACTGTATGGAAGATTGAATTTAACCCAACTTCCCGTTTTTTACAACTTAAATACCTGTAAACACTCATAGAAACTTAATAAGTAATATTAAAATATTAATAAATGTAGTCTGTAAATATATTAATAACTATTAATTAAATACTTGCA
>JBPOJC010000052.1:0-3689 GCA_052034135.1 Caldisericota bacterium
GTCATCCGTCTTTCCCACCAACGGACAACATCATTTCTTTCAGTACAGAGAAATCGTTAATAATTCATTAAAACTTGCTCTGGATCCCCAATCAAGTTGGGGATGACATGTTACTTGGATCCCCGATAAAAGATTTCGGGGATGACACCTCTCCACAGTCTTCCTGAGGGAGCATCTTTTGCTCCCGAAGGAACTCCTCTTTTGTGTCATTCTTAGCGATTGCGGGAATCCAGAATACTAAGGGGTAGTTCCATATTTCTACCTCATGCAAAATGTGTAAAAATAATCCCTCCATATATATAAGTGGGAATAAAATTTAAATCTGGTCACTCCTAAATACAAAAATGTTAAAAATTGGTCTGGATCCCCAATCAAGTTGGGGATGACATGTTACTTGGATCCCCGATAAAAGATTTCGGGAATGACAGTTTGGCGGCTTGGAATGACCCCAACCTGTCACTCTGAGGAGCATCATCCCAGCGACGAAGGGTCTCATCTTTTTACTTCCTTGTACATGTGTGAATAAGAAAACAGACAAGAATGTCTGTTTTACACTGAAAAGATTAAATGAGGAGATTCTTCGCTAACGCTCAGAATGACCAGGGAGGGACACGGAGATTCATAAGTACAAGTGCAAAATCCGCACATTCAGATGGCTGTTTGTGATATAGAGATTCCTTAGTACATGTGCAAAAATACGCACTTCGGAATGAAAAAAATTACCTCTATATTATAAATTTAATTAATTTGAAACTTTTAAATAAATAGATGTATAATATAATAGTTAGTTTTATAAAGTTTGGAGGATTGAAAATTGAGTGCTAAGAATCTAATTGAAGCAAAAAGAGTAGTAAAAAGCCTCTTAAAAAAGGAGCTTAGCGAAAAGCATATCACCTCGAAAAATATCTGTAACGACATAGCTTTCATAAGGTCTGATAAAACTTTCTGTCTTGTAAAATTTATGGATCAAATCTCTGATAATTTCTCTGAAGTCTTCCCATTATTATCAAAAAAGATAGATTGGAATCGTTATGTAGTACTTGAAAAAGATATTTTTGAACGCTACTTAGAGCAATTCGAGAGCTTAAAGAAAGAGTATCCAATTAAAGGAACAGTTATTTTTGTAGTTAGAACTGGCGAAATTTATATGGCTTCTCCGTATGTACTGTATGGACTCAGTAATGAATTTGATTTATTGACTCGTAATGGAAAAAAGGAAATTATATGTTTCCCAACAGCTTTTTTAGGTGTTCCAGAGGGTCATAGCAAGCCTCACGATGAAATTGAAGCACAAAAGAGACTTTCTATTATATCTCAAATTAACTCAATAACTGAAGAGTTCGATGATAGCTTGGATTATTATGAAGAAGATTATATGTCTGAATATGACGAAGAAGCTTACTTTACCTTTTTCCCAAGAGAAATTAGAAGAACTTCATACGGGGATAACTCTCGATTTTCTGAACCATTCCCTGAAGATATGCAAAATGTTGCACTTAATTTACTGTATGAAATTTCTATGAGCCTAAAAGAATTAACCAAAGAGATAAAAAGTATTAACAGGAAAACTAATAAAGGAAAGTAGTGTACATTGTATTAGGATTAGGTAATCCCGGTGTTGAATATAAAAACACTCGCCATAATGTTGGATATAGGGTAGTAGAAAGGATCGCTTCTGAGAATAGAGTAAAATTTAAGATTTCTCGGGGCACTTTTCAGTATGCAGCAGTTAAAGATAAATTTGGAAAAACTCCTCCTTTTATAATTGCTAAACCTCTTACATTTATGAATTTGAGCGGAATAGCAGCAAAGGATTTACTTGAAGAATTCAGTGAAAGTGTGACATCTCTTATTGTAGTGCATGATGACATTGATTTAGACATTGGAACATTAAAAATCAGAAAAGATGGTGGAAGTGGAGGACACAAAGGTATTGAGTCGATCATTAACGCTTTAGGAAATGGAGATTTTATAAGAATTAAAATTGGCATTGGAAGACCAGAAACCAAAGATGATGTTATAGATTATGTTCTTTCTCCATTTAAAAAAAGCGAGGAAACGATAATCGATAATATGGTTATAGAGGCGATAGTAACTGTCTACGACTTTATAAATCAGGGTTTTGAATATGCAGCAAATAGACACAACGGTTGCTAACTCCAACAATCCATCATTTCCTTTGAATGATTTATTTGTCGATTTACAGCCATTTGATGATCTTGCTAACATATTTTCAAAAGATTCTTTTGATTTTTCTCTCTATAATACAATAGGTGCATCTTCAGCTTTAATTGTAGCAAACTTAACTAAAAGTTATGCAAAGATTACAATTATTACAGGTAGCGAGGGGGAAGCGCAAAAGTTTTATGCAAACTTAAATGAAATATTGCCTCCAGCTCTTAAAGAGAAATTATTCATTTTCCCAGATTCTACTGTTATTCCATATGAAAAGATATCTCCACCAGTAGATTTAGTGAGCGAACAGATTAATGTTTTGAGTAAGATTATTAAAAATGAATCCAATATAATCATATCGAGCGTCAGAGCTCTATTTAATCCTGTTATTTCTAAAGAAACATTAACCGAGAATATATTATGCTTAAAAATAGGAGATAAATTAAACCTTTTGGAGTTTAAGGAGAAACTTCTTTCTTTTGGTTATTCTGTTGAATCAACGGTAGATATGGTTGGAGAAGTTAGTTTTAGAGGGGGAATAGTGGATGTTTTTTCTCCATTAAATGTATATCCAGTAAGGATTGAGTTTATTGGAGACAATATCTCAAGTATTAGATTGTTTGATCCAGCTACTCAATTGAGCATAAATAAGGTTGAATCTTGCTCTATTTCACCTGTTTCTCACTTAGTTTTGAACCAATCTATATCTGAAAGAATAATTGAGAATATTGAAGCCTTGACAGAAAAACAAAAGATTAATTTAAACGAAACCTTGAACACTGATATTGAAAAAATAAAGAGAAGCGAGCGCTTTTCTGGAATAGATCACTTTTTCCCATTATCGCGAGAAAAGGAATATACTCTTCTGGACTATTTAAGTGATGATTTCACATTTTTTATCCTTGATTCTCCCTATGTTAAAGAAGCAATTAAAAGTTTTAAAGTGGAATCCTATGAGATTTACAAGATAGAAAAAGAGAAAGGCGAAATACTACCCTACAATTTTTCAAAGTACATAAATGATACCGAGAAGAAGCTTTCTAATTTAAAGAAAACTATAAAATTAGAGAAATTACCATTGAGCGAAAAACACGCAAATATGTATGCTTTACCACTTAAACAAGCTGAAACTCTTTATACTGCAGATTTTAAAGGAATTCTTAAGAGCTATCTCACTGATGGTGGAGCAATATTTATTGCAACGAAACAGAAAAAAAGAGTTAAAGAAATAATAGAAGAGTTTGGCTTCAATTTGGATACTCAAAATATAATTATTAAAGATATGTATTTAAGTGAAGGTTTTACAATCCCTCCAAAAAAAATGACAATTCTCACTGATAGGGAACTTTTTGGCTGGAAGGGAATCCATAAACATTTTAAAAGATTCAAAGAAAGCATTCCTATTAAATCCATTGAAGACTTAAAGGAGGGAGATATCCTTGTTCATTATAATTACGGAATAGGAATATATAGGGGTTTGGTAATTGTTCATGATGCAGAAGGAAATGAAAAAG
>JBPOJC010000090.1:0-2426 GCA_052034135.1 Caldisericota bacterium
ACTGATTTTTTTAATAGAGATGAAGCATATTTCCTTGAATATCCTGTAATCATAACTAATGAGTCTAATATTAATCCTTTATCCTTTTTACTTGCATTAACATAATTCTCTGACATAATCTTAACTAATTTATTTCTTTCACTTAGCATAAATTCTTTATTCAATATATCCTCCTGTGGTTAGAGTGCTACAGGAGGTTTGTTATACTGAATTTCTCCTTTCTTATCAATTTTTTTTAAGTGAAGAAATGAATTATTTTCGTCCAGATTTTAAATGAAGTAATTCTAGTTTTAAATTCCTTTAAATAAACTTTATAAGGAAGGAGAATGCTTTTTTCTACCTCTTTTATTTAATTTACAAATTTACACAAAATAATTTATACTACCTTAATTTTACGCAAATTATTTTTGAGTAATACCGAGACCTTTGTATAAAAAACTTCTTACTATAAATTTAGGTATAATAAGATCTCTATTATGTTCAAGCACAGTTATATGGTCAACATCATGTGATATAATTATTTTCATTAAAATAATTCTCTTTTAATAAATTTTAAAATAATTTCTAATGGTAATCTTGCTTTGTTTACCCGATAATAAGGTGTTAATTGCCCTCCAAAACCTCTGAAATATTTTTCGATTTGAGGAACAATTGAACCTTCAAAGTCAAAATATTTTGAACTAATATCTTCAGCATACTTGATTGCTTCCCATATTGATAAAGGTCCAGCTCCGTGATGTTTATTATATTGGTCATATCCCCCAAGAAGATAATAATTTGTTACTTTATCGCAAATACAAAATGTACAGGCAATAGGGTGATTATCTTTAAAAGTTGCAAAAGCAAAAGAATTCTCTTTGTTAGCAAAATTGAAAAGTACTTTATCTAAATAATATTCATTAGTTTTCTTTTCCTGCCTTGCAAATGTATTTAAAACCAATGATTTAACTATTCTCATATCATCAATTTTTTTAACTGACAAACCATCTTTAATTCCCTTACTAATGTCATTTCTTCTTTCTGGCGACATTCTTTTAGAAATTTCATCATGTGACTCATTTAAATCAATTATATAAGTATAGGCTGGAATAACTTTGAACTTCTTCCAGATGAATGGCAAAGTATCAACAATGTCTCTTGCAAGTGAAACAGAAATTACAGCGTAATCTAATTTATCAAAAAAATTAGCCATTAAAGTTAATACTTCTCTCCATTTACTCATAATTGCTACAGGATTCTTAGCATTAATCTTTAAAAATGGTCCAATCATCGGAGTAAATGGAGGATTACGGTAAAAATTTAAGCCAAATCTTATCTCTCTATAGAGGAAAAAATCTCCAATAAGATTATTTCCATCATCGAAAATACCATAAAGCCTTAAATTTGGAGAAAAATTTTTTAGCCAACTATATGTATTAAATATTGGGTTAGAATCTCCATATAATTTATTAAATTGTTCGTCAATTTCTGTTGAAAGTTTTAATCTGTTAATTTTCATCTAATAATTCTTCATATATTCTTAATAATTTCTTTTCTTCATGTTCCCAATTATATTTTTCTAAAACAGCTTTTCTTCCATTTTCTCCCATTTGTTTCGCCTCTTCAGGATGCTCTATTAAATATTCTATAGCTTTGGCAATTTCTTCAGGATTAGTAGGATCTACTGGAATGCCGCAACCAATATCTAATATAAGTTTTTTCAACTTAGGGAAATTTGAAATAATAATTGGAAGTCCTACGCTCATATATTCAAAAATCTTTACAGGATTTTCGACATAATAATATGCAGGAATAGGTTGGAAAAGGGCTAAACCAACATCGGCATTTGCTAAATGTTTGCTGACTTCCTGCCAAGGTACAAAACCAAAATATTTGACTTTTTCTGTATTATTTAAAAAGTTTAATAGTATTGGATTATCTGTATCACCAAATACTTCAAATTCGACATTCTCACAATTCAGATATTTTAATGATTCAATTATTTTTATAATACCTCTATCTTCTGAAATACCTCCAACATAAATTAATTTAAAAGTTGTGTTATTTCGTGTACATTCTAACCCTGCAGAAAAACTTAATGGAGGGTAATTCGCTATTATTTCAACCTTTTTTCTTCTGAAACGTGATTGTACATATGAATCAGCTGTTATTACATAATCAAAATGTTTACTAAACATCTTTTCAAGAAAATCTGAAATAATAGATACAAATTTTCTATATCTTTTATTTATCCATTCACAAGAAAGTATTTTTTGCCTGTAATCTTCATGCACATCATAAATGACTTTTCTACCTGTAAGGAATTTAATAATGAATCCAGTAGGTATAAGCTCTGGATCATGAAAGTGATATATATCAGCTTTTTCTTTTAGTGCTAAATATAATACTTTTAAAGTTGATATTGTCATTCTTTCAAATCTATTTTT
>JBPOJC010000109.1:0-9917 GCA_052034135.1 Caldisericota bacterium
TAAACCTATTAAAGATTTTAATTTTATAGTAAAATTATAAAAAATTAGTCTAATTATCTGGAGTGGAAATTGGGCAAAAAGAAAATAAAAATTAAAAAAAGGTTAGCGGTAGTAATAGCAGCTTTAGTAATTATTTGCATTGTATCTCTTTTAGGTTTTGGTATTTATAAATTAGGTGTTTATGTTTTTAGCCTCTTTAAACCACAACAAGAAGATGAAACAATGTATAAATCTCCTGCTTATGAGGAAATCCTTTTTTCAAGAGAAGATAAAGGTATCTGGATAATTGACTCTGTTGGTAAAAACCTAAGACAGCTAACATCAGGAGATGATTATGCTCCATCCTGGAATGAAGATGGGTCATCTTTTTATTTTTTAAGGAGAAACGCTGATGGGTCTATATCATTAATGAAGTTTAATTATACAGAATCAAAACTCGAGCCAAACCAATTGCAAACATTTTCATATATTACTATTCCGAATATACAGAATAGCTTTATAAAGATTTCTGAAAGTGGAGATAAGATTGCTATATCTTCATTTGACTGGGGAATCTCTTTAATTGACGTAAAAACTGGGAAAGTCATATCTAATAGTTTTAGCGATGCCTGGAAATACTACGACATATTCTCAAGAAATTCTAAATTTTTTCTCTTTAGTGAGTATTATCCTTACGACTACAATTTTATTAAAGGTATTGATAAAAGAGCAAAAAGATCAGTCCTAAATTTTGCCACAACTGATTTATTAGAAATTCAAGAGGTAGCCTCCTCAGACAATCAATTTAGGGGTTATTCATTCTCAAAGAATTCTTATACATTCTCCTATTCAAAAGATGGAGCTATAATGTATGTTGAATCAATTAATGAAATAAAACCAACAAAATTAACTGATGGTTTTTATCCATCAATTAGACCACAACCAAAATATAAATATAAGATTATGGAACCATTCTGGAAAAATGTGGATTTCACAAATGTTACAGGAAGAATCGATTATGAGGCATATGGGAAAAAGTTTATCCTGATTGCTACTCCTCATGAAATAGCAAATATTGATGTGCCCTTAAAGAAAATCAGTTTTTGTAAGGATAAAGAAACAAACAGCACATACCTTGGCTGGAAACTTATTGATTTTGCTCTAATCGACATAAATAATGATAAAATGGGTGAACTCCTAACATCATTCTGGGGCGGAGGAGAAAATATTTCTGCAGAGAGAATATCCATATTTAAGACTGAAAAAAATGGATCATTTAAAGAGATATTCCTTTCAAAAAATAAGCCATTAAATCGAATAGAAATTATAGATTTGAACGGAGATGGACTTTCAGAGGTATTAAATGTATATAATGATATGGTGCATTTTGGTAATAGTTTAATGAACTCCTTAATATGGGAGGATGTATATAGCTGGATTAATGGTAAATATGAGTTGAGTAATAACGATTACAAGAATATTTATCTTGAGCTTGCTGAATCATATAGAGCATTCCTAAAAAATGCTCTTTCCAATCCAGATAAATTTGGAAAGGATCTTTATATAATTAAGGAGCTCTTAAGAAGAGCTGAAACAATATTAAATGAATAATTATGAAATTTGAGGTGATGTTTTATGAAGAAAAAATTAATATTATTTTTAATAATAACAATTTTACTGCCTTATAAAATTGGTTTCGCTGATCAGGCTAAATTAGATACCCCCACTGATCTAACTGCTCTTGCAATGTACAACCAGATAAACCTTAGCTGGATAGATAATTCAAATGGTGAAGAGGGATTTTCAATTGAGAGAAAACAGGGATTAGATGATTTTACAGAAATTGCAAAGGTATCCCCTAATACAGAATTTTATCTCGATATAAATTTAAAAACTTATACTACATACTATTACAGAGTGAGAGCTTTTGCTGGAAGTGAATTTTCTAATTATTCAAATGAAGCTTTTGCAACAACCGAAGGGATGCCTCAAAGTGGTGGTGAAGGCTTAACTGCTCCCTCAGACCTTAGAGCAATAGTCATTTCCGAAAGAGAAGTAGAGCTTCGCTGGAGGGACAATTCTGACAATGAAGAGGGGTTTAAGCTCGAAAGAAAGGCATTAAATTCAGAATATAGAGAAATTGCTAAATTAGGAGTCAATATAAATTATTATCTGGATAACACTGTCACACCAAAAATGTTTTATTACTACAGAGTAAAAGCATATAATAAGAGCGGCGAATCTGCATATTCTAATGAAGTCCTTGTTGAAACAAAGGTTGGCGAGACACCACCAGAAGAAGAAAAAGTTCCTTTAGCACCATCTGACCTTGAAGGAGAACTTAAAGAAGAGACAATCTACTTTAAATGGAAAGATAATTCAGACAATGAAGAGGGATTTAGACTATATATATCCATAAATGAAATTGATTCTTATGCCCTGTATGCACAACTTCCTACAAATGAAACATCTTACGAAGATTCAAACCTTTATATACCAGGGAATACTTATTATTTTAAATTAACTGCATATAATAATGTCGGCGAGTCAAGCCCTTCAAACGAAATAATGATAAGGATAAAAGGATTATCAGAAACTGATCCTCCCCTTCCTCCCACTGACCTTAAAGCTGAAGAAATATATGAGAAAGATATAGTCCTTAGCTGGAAGGACAATTCTGATAATGAAGAGGGGTTTAAGCTCGAGAGAAGAAAAATTGGAGAAGCTAAATTTGAAATAGTGCAAACGCTACCACCAAATATGACTGCATTTAGAGATGAGGGTTTAGAGCCAGGAATGACCTATTATTACAGAATTTTTGCCTTCAATACAGCTGGTAGTTCCCTTCCATCAAATACGGTTGAAGTAAAAACAAAAGGTGGAGGAGAGCCTCCTATACCTCAAAAAATAGTAATAATTCTAAAAATTGGTTCAAAAGTTATCTCTGTAAATGGTAAAGATTCATTAATGGATGTAACTCCCACAATAATTGAAGGGAGGACTCTTCTCCCTATAAGATATGTCGTTGAAGCATTAGGTGGAAAAGTTGATTTTGAGGCTAACACAAAGAAGATCACAATAATTATGCGTGATATTAAAATTGAGATGTGGATTAATAACCCAGTTGCATATGTAAACGGGAAAAAGGTCCAAATTGACCCTGATAATCCTAATATAAAGCCACTAGTTGTACCACCCGGAAGAACGCTTGTTCCATTAAGATTTGTTGCTGAAAACCTTGGTTGTAAGGTCGATTGGGAGCCTAACGAAAAGAAAATAACGATTACTCTTGCTTTTTAAAATCTCTCTTTTTAAGAGGTGAAAAAAATGAAGAAATTGATATATATATCTATTGTTTTAGTTACTCTTTTTTTGTTAATTTCTCAAGGGTTTGCCTACCTTCCAGCAAACTCATTTACATTTAAAGGGAATTTCCAAAGAACTGGTTATACTGATGCTTTAATCAAAAATAATTCAGTAAAGGCATGGACAATCGAAAATATTCCTTTTTTAAAGGAGATAAACTTTATTAATAATTCTTTGGTTGCCGTAACCAAAAAGTGCGAAATCATCTCAATTAATGAATCTACAAATGAATGTTTGTGGATTAATAAAACTTACTCCGAAATAACATCCAGCCCCACTTACTATGACGGTAGATTATATTTTGGAACAGCAGAAGGAAGGATTATTTGCCTTGACTTTGCAAGTGGAAAAGAATTGTGGAGTTATCCTATTTCTGGCTCAATTTACACTTCCCCTCTCATATTAGGTAATTCTTTAATATTTGGTTCTGATAATGGTAAGCTTTATTCGCTTGATAGAATCAGTGGTGGAAAGCTATGGGAATATAAGACAGGTGGAGCTTTAAAATCCTCACCTGGAACATGTGGTAAATATATTTATTTTGGTTCCACATCTGGAATATTTTACTGTCTAACACAGAGTGGATCTTTAAGATGGGCATTTAATACACCTGAGACAATTGTCTCTACTCCTGTTTTAATAGAAAATTATTTGATATTTACAACCTATGAAGGGAGTATCTACTGCCTTAACTCAGATGGAAAGCTCATATGGAAAAAGCTAATAAGCCCTTATACTCAAAGTTCTCCTGTTGCCTATGATGGGATTGTGTATCAGAATTTTTCTGATGGTAAACTATATGCATTTAATTTAAAAAATGGTTCGATTTTGTGGTTTTCTGAATTGCAGAAAAGCAATTCTACCCCAGAAATCACAAAAGATTTATTAATCTATGAGAGCTCCTTAAAGTGGCTTAATCTAATTGATAGAAATAGCGGAAAACTGAAGAGGCAATATGAAGAGCTTTTAGAGGGAATTATTGATTTTACTGTATCTGATAATTCAATATTTGTACTTACTGGTTATAGCACAATCATAAAGTATGACACCTTTTAAATTTAAAGAACCAATAAATCTGCTATGTTGTACCTCTACAAACGATATAATAAAAGATTTATCTTCATTGGAAGAGGGTATTGTTGTAACATCTATGATACAAACAGCTGGAAGAGGAAGAAATGGTAATATCTGGCAATCAGAGGTAGGAGGGCTCTACTTTTCCTTTCTCCTAAAGCCCCCATTTAGTCCAAAGCAAAATGAAGCATTATCAAAGTTAACTGGCTTAGTTTTAAGAGATATTTTGGTGGCTTATTCAAAGTCTAAAATTATTCAATTCAAAGAACCTAACGATATTCTAATAAATGGTAAAAAGGTTGCAGGAATATTAATTGAGGCAAAAGTAGCAGAAGAAAAAAACATCTATATTATTGTGGGAATTGGTGTAAACATCTCAAATGAAGTCTCTCCACTCGCAACATCCCTTAAAAATGAAGGTATAGCGGGAGTAAGCAGAGAAGAGTTATTAAATGCATTTCTAAAAGCTTTCGAAGAAGCCTACAATAACTGGCTTAGTGCAATTGCAATTAATAAATAAAATTGATACACTGGTTTTTGGCTGCTTAAGTTTGCTAAAAAGCATCTTCTGATATAATATAATTGGAGTAGGTTAATGGCATATATTACTAACCAAAAATTGTTTCTTTCTGAGATAATTAACAATATATTACCACTTTCAGAGAGTCTTAAAATTCTTGTTGGATATTTCTACTTTTCAGGATTTGAGCAAATTTATAAAGCAATTGAAGATAAAGATGTAAAAATCCTTGTTGGGTTAGACATTGAAGTTGATTTAATGAACAGAGTGAAGGAATATGCAATAATCAATTACAAAAACAATCAATCGAGGGCATCCGTGAGAGACAAATATTTAAATTCACTAAAAGATGCTATCAATGAAACAAACCTATTTGACTCAATTGAAAAGCAGGAAGCATTTGAAGTATTTCTTAAAAAAATCCAGGATAATACTCTCCAGATAAAGAAAACTTTAGATCCAAATCATGCTAAATTGTATTTATTTAAGACTCTTCCTGAGTTTAACCAGCTAAAAACATATCCAGGAACAGTTATAACTGGCTCAAGCAACCTTACTCTTTCAGGACTCAAAAATCAGAAGGAGATAAACCACATTAGTAGAGAACCAAATGATTTTAATGAACTGGATAAGTTTTTTGATGAACTATGGGATAATGCTGTAGAAATTGTCTCTCCTGAGTCAAAAGATGAATTCTTTGAAAAAGTAGTCAGCAAAATCTGGTTAAAAAAATTACCATCACCTTATCTAATTTTTATTCGAGTATTAAAAGAATTCTTCACAATCACTGAGATTGAGAATATTAAAACACCGGCTTCCCTTACAAAACAGAAATTCGATTTAAAATATCAAATAGATGCGATTAAGCAGGGTTTATCGATATTGGAAAAACATAATGGTGTGATTATTGCCGATGTGGTAGGTCTCGGTAAGAGTATAGTAGCTTCAACGATTGCTGCCAATTTAGGGAAAAAGACAGTTATTATCTGTCCGCCTCACCTTACGAAGCAATGGGATGATTATCGATTTGAGTTTGGCTACAATGCCAAAGTTTATAGCTGTGGACTTATAGAAGGGGCTCTAAAAGAAAACCATAGCGAGGAGACAAAACTCATCATAATCGATGAAGCCCACAGGTACAGAAATCCTCTAACAATTGATTATGCAAACTTACATAAGCTTTGTCAGGGAAATAAAGTAATACTCTTATCAGCTACTCCCTATAATAATACACCCGAGGATTTGTTCTCTCTTATTAAGCTTTTTCAGATTCCATCAAAATCAACACTACAGACGGTTGATAATTTATCATTTGAATTCAGCTCTCTCATAACCTCTTATAAGGAACTAAAAAAGAAGCAAAAAGAAAACAAAATAGAGCAGGATGAGCTAAAAGCTAAAATAGATCTTATTTCAGAGGAGATGCGCTCTATTTTATATCCTCTCGTTATTCGCAGATCACGTATTGATTTAGATTTAATAAAAGAATACAGAACCGATTTAAAGAAGCAGGGTATAGAATTTCCTATAGTAAATCCTCCAGTGTCATTGGATTATAAGCTTGAAAGTTTATCTAAACTGTATATAAAAACTCTTGATATGATCTCTCCTAAAGATGAAACAAAAGGCTTTCAAGGTGTCAGATATAAATCAATAACCTACATTAAAGAGATCGAGAAATACAAAAAGGAGATCGAGGAGGCATTAGGAGATATAGATTTTCTAAGGCTTGCCCAGATGAACTTGGCTAAATTTATGCGGAGGCAACTTGTTAGAAGGTTTGAAAGCTCTATCAAAGCTTTTAAAATTTCCCTTGATACTATGATTAATTCATCAGAATTAATATTAAATTGGCACGATAAGCTCTCCCTTGTCCCAATTTTTAAAAAGGGCACTATACCCAGTGTAGAGGATATGATGGATGATTCTGAATGCGAAGATGATATGAAAGATGATACTGAATGTGTAGATTCAGAAGATACATTAGAAACGATAAAGAAAAAGATTGAACAACTCAAGCAAAAAGGCTACTTTTTCATAGACAAAAAGGAACTGAAAGTCACTTTTAGGGAAGAACTCGTAAAAGATATTAAATTACTCAAAAAAATAAAAGCAGATTGGGCTTTAATAGATGAAAAACTTGACCCAAAGCTAAAGTATTTTAAAGAGATAATTAAGGAGAAATTTAATAAAGAACCCTCAAGAAAGATACTTGTTTTCTCAGAATTCGCAGACACTGTTAATTATCTATATGATAACATTAAGAGCGATTTTAGAGTATTTAAATACACTTCTGCGGATTCGAGTAAGAAGAATAAAAAAATAATAGTGGAGAATTTTGATGCCTCCAACTCCACTCCAAAAAATGATTATGATATACTACTTGCAACTGACGCCATATCAGAAGGTTTTAATCTCGGTAGAGCAGGAGCAGTATTTAATTATGATATTCCATACAATCCAACAAGAGTTATCCAGAGAGTTGGAAGAATTAATCGTATTAGTCATAAGATGTTCGATGAACTGTTTATTTATAATTTCTTCCCAACCGCAATAGGTGAAAGGGAAACAAGAACAAAACAGATCTCCACTTTAAAGATTGCAATGATACAGGCAATTTTAGGAGAAGATACAAAAGTGTTAACAAACGATGAAGAATTAGAATCCTTTATGCAGAAAAGATATTCTGATGCTTCCAAAGAGACAGAACAAGAATCATGGGACGCTAAATATATCGATATGCTCAATAGTATTGAATCAGAAAATCCATCACTAATAGAAAAAGCTCTCGAAATACCTAAAAGAGTTAGAATTAAAAGATCGGTTAATAAAGGGAAAAATGGAGTATTGGTTTTTGGGAAGAAAGGCGAGAATAGCAAATTCAATTTTGGGACAAATGATTCAAAAACACAAAATATAACTTTTAAAGAAGCTCTATCTCTGTTTGAAGCTGGTCAAGATGAAATGAGTAAAGAGGTTTCACAATACTTTGAGCCAATCTACCAGGATATCTTAAAGAATTTATTTAACAAAAAGACTCAATCACCATCAGACAAAGGTAAAGCTGATACAATCTTTAAGATTAAAACTTTACAGGAAAATTATCCGCCCGCAAAAGATTATGCTGAGGATTTATTGAGGGTTGTTAAAGAATTAGATAATTTGCCTGAAAGATACGAAAAATTAATCAGAAACCTTGATACAGAAAATTACGAAAACATGTATCAAATCTTAATAAGGGAAATACCTCATCAATATTTAAGGAAGATTATTAATAGAGCAAATGAAATTGATGACGAGCGAGAAACAATTATTCTTTCGGAGGAATTTGAGCAATGATTGACTTTAATGCAGGATATACCTATGACAATGCTTTAAATTTCCTAAGGGATTATTTTTTACCGGAAGATTTTCTAATATTTGAGGAAGAAGTTATAGTTTCGCCAAGTGATAGTAGAAAGATAGAAAAAGTCTTTTTATTAGGTGAAACACGTTCCTTAGGTTTGAAAGTATATGAATTCACTCATAAGTCTGAAAGTGATCCAAGAGTAACTATTACTAAAGAGGCTTTTAAGTTTCTGGCTGATAGAGGTGAGCAAAGGGCACTTGTTTTTTTCGTTTCGGAAAATTCTCCCAATTACAGGTTTTCTCTTATTACGATTGACTTAAAGCCAGATGGCAAAAAAATTAGTAAGATTATATCCAACCCACGGAGATATTCCTACTATTTAGGTCCAGACGCAAAAATAAATACTCCTACTAAGTATTTAATCGGTAAAGGACGAATAATTGATTTTGAAGATTTGAAATCTCGTTTTTCTGTAGAGGTAGTAAATAAAGAATTCTTTAGGCAAATATCAAAATACTTTATGATTTTGGCTGGCGGTAAACAGGAAAGAGAAGATTTTAAAGAGGGAACTCTTAAACTTCCCAGTATAGATGACCATCAAAAGAAGCAGGAATTTGTAGTGAGGTTAATTGGTAGAATTATATTCTGCTGGTTTTTAAAGAAAAAGAACTCTGAGCAGGGAAAACCTCTGATGCCAGAGGAGTTGCTATCAACGGCTAACATAGGGAAGAATTATTATCACAATGTTTTAGAACCTCTATTTTTTGAAGTATTAAATAAACCTTTGAAGGAGAGAAATCAAAAATTTAGAAACAATTTATTTGATTTAATACCATTCCTCAATGGTGGTCTATTTGAAGCTCATATAGATGATTATTATGAACTTGACAGTGAACTTAAAATCTCAAAATATGTTAATATTCTTCAAATTCCTGATTGCTGGTTTGAAGATTTATTTGAAACCTTAGAAACCTACAATTTCACAATAGATGAAAATACAAGCTCTGATATAGAACTTTCAGTTGACCCAGAGATGTTAGGGCGAATATTTGAAAATTTATTAGCCGAAATTAACCCCGATACTGGGGAAACAGCAAGAAAATCAACAGGTAGTTATTACACACCAAGAGATATAGTGGATTATATGGTGAGTCAAAGTCTAAAATATTATTTATTAGAAAAGACCAAGATCAGTGAAGAAGAAATAGACCAGTTAATCCACAATACATTTGATAATATAAAGCTTTCCGATCCTAATAAAACGGATATTATAGATGCTTTATCCTCTTTAAAGGTGATTGATCCAGCATGTGGGTCTGGAGCATTTCCTATGGGTATATTACAAAAAACAGTATCAATTCTTAGTGAGGTAGACCCTAATTCAGAATTATGGATGGAAAAGCAGATTGAGAGAATAGAGGATTCCATCTTAAGAAACAAACTTAAACAAAGCCTAA
Source organism: Caldisericota bacterium (assembly GCA_052034135.1). Lineage (GTDB taxonomy): Bacteria > Caldisericota > Caldisericia > UBA6126 > JAGPKI01 > JAGPKI01. The sequence continues at coordinate 9,746 of JBPOJC010000109.1, forward strand.
GTAAAGAAAATGTAAATTTCATACATAAGCTTGGGCTTATCAAGAATGCTATTTATGGTGTAGATATTCAAGAGATTGCGGTAGAGCTTTCAAAGCTTAGAGTATTCCTATCTTTAATCGTTGATGCTTATGTAGATGATGAAAAAGAAAATCGTGGATTGGTGCCACTACC
>JBPOJC010000044.1:0-27430 GCA_052034135.1 Caldisericota bacterium
TCCTAAGTATGAGAAAATATTAAAGACAAAAAATGGTCTGGATCCCCGATAAAAGATTTCGGGGATGACAGTTTGTAGAGGTTCGGGGATGACCACTTCCCCGTCATCCTGAGGGAGCGTATTTTGCAACCGAAGGGACTCCTTCTTGATGCGTAAAAGGAGGTATTCATCAGGACGTGTGCGAAAATACCGCACTTCGGAATGACTGTTGGGTGGTGACACCTTGAGGAGAGGAGCTTATTTCAAACGACGTAAAAGCCTCGACCCCACCCCGTCACCCTAAGGAGCGTATCTAAAAGCGACGAAGGGTCTCCTTCTTTTTACTTCCTTGTACATGTCTGAATAAGAAAAACAGACAGGAATGTCTGTTCTACAATGATAAAAGATTAAATGAGGAGATTCTTCGCTTACGCCCGGAATGACTGTTGGGTGGTGTCACCTTGAGGAGAGGAGCTTATTTCAAAAGACGTAAAAGCCTCGACCCCACCCCGTCACCCTAAGTAAGCTTCTTTTGCGACTGAAGTAATACGTTTTCCTTGATAAGAATATTATAAAGTTTATAATAAGTCAGAGACAAGTAATGAAGCTTAAGGAGAAAAACTTAAATGAAAAAAATTATTCAAGTTAGAATCTATAAGGGTGACAAATACTATGTTGCTGAATGTATTGATTTACCGGTAGTTAGCCAGGGGAAAAATTTAGATGAAGTATCAGAAAATATTAAGGAAGCCATTCTCTTACATTTAGAAGGAGAGAATTTAGAAGAATTGGATATCTCGCCTGATTTTACTATCTTGATTAATTATGAAATTGAACCAACCTATGCAAAGGCTTAGAGTTTTATCTGGGGCAGATGTAATAAAGATATTTTCTGATTTTGAATTCAAGATATTATCACAAAAGGGAAGCCATATAAAACTACAAAGAATCTTAACTGATGGGACAAAGCAGTCTTTAACTTTACCATTACATAATGAACTTGATAAGGGTACTCTTAAAGCTATTTTTAGATAAGCTTTGAGATATATTGAAGAAGAGAAACTAAAACCTTATTTCTACAATAAAGATTAGAAATAATTAGCCGCAATCATAGACCCAGGACAAAGGTGTGAATATTAACACACGAGTTTTGGATAATCTGATGAAAAACAAAATTTAAAATAGCTCATACTGTTAATTTTTCCCTCCATATATATAAGTGGGGTAAAAATGACAATTCTGTCACTCCTAACTCGAAAAATTAATGTTTGATGTGTTTTGTGATATAATTTTAAATAGTGTGATGCATAAGAAAGATGTTCTTATTATTGGTAATGACACAGGTCTATATAACATTTGTGAAGAGATTATATCTTTAAATAATAAGATAAACTTAACTGTCATAGTCGATGGAGAGCATATTTATAATATAGATGATTCACCAAAACACACAAATTATCCAACAATTTATGGCAAAGTGATAAAAATCGATCCTTATAAAAAAGAGGTAACATTATCTAATGGTGGACTTATTGCTTACGAATTTTTAATTTTAACCCCCGAAGTTTCTCTGCCATTTACTATTAGTGAGAATATTACGGGCATTTACCCCGTTTACGATAAGGAAACAATAACAAATCTTAAAGAAATCATATCTCCTTCCAAATACATTTTAGTGGTGGGTATAATAGACGAAGAACTTAATAAAAAACTTTATGAGTATGGTAAAACCTTTGAAATAAAAGAACCTAAAGATATTAAAGAAATTAAATGTTTTGATGGGAAAATTACATCAGTTGTTCTTTCTGATAACAGGCTCATCTTTACTGATGCAATAATAGTAAATTCTTATCTTAGAATGAAACCAAAAAGTCTAATTGAGGCTGGGTTAAGTCTTGATAAGCTCGAGCTTCTAAATGTTTATTACATCGACACATATGAAAATACATCCAATTTCCAGAATTTACTATCGAGGTTAAAGCCACCATTACTCTATGCCTGCCCTGAAAAGCTTAAAGTTATTCCGGAATGTAATTACATAACCAATGAAACAGATAGTTGTGGTTATTACAATTCCCAAGTTTGTATGATTCAGAACGCCAAAGATGTAAAAGAAAACACAATAATAACACGGTTTATTGAGAGTAATATCACAGGCTTTTTAAATGAAGATACCTGCAATCTATGTGAATTAAGTAATTGTAAAAATGATTTTCACCTTTGTGGGCTTTCTAATGAAGAGATTTGCATGCGTGAATTTGTTGAGAAAACTCTCAAAACTCTTATCTATAGATATGGACTTTTTTCAAAAAGACTCAAAATTGACCCATCAATTTTTAAAGTCAGTAATGTATTGCAAACTTTAAAAATCGGTGAACTGAAGAATCTTTCTCAAATCTTAATTAAACAAAATAATGAGCTTCTTAAATACTTATTTCTAAAAAGTAGCGACCTAAACACCGCAAATATTGATTTTAACTTTGGTGTATTCGACGAGAATAAAATTAATGTTCTTTACATTAGCAATCGGGAATATATAGATAACAATTTCTTTAAATATATTAAAGAAAATAATATTTTTAACCTTATCTGCATGGGCTGTGGAGGTATAGAAACCGCAGTAAAATTTGATTTACCCATATTAGGTGGCGTTTTAGATGAGGAATTTGCCTCTTTAACAGGACTATTGGATGGAGTAATTATTGATGAAGGTTGCATGTTAGCAGGTTTTATAAAAAAGATTAGTGAGTTAGAAATACCTCTACTCTTAAAATGTAGGAGCACAAAGGATGCCTTCTCATTCTTAAGTTCATTAAATGTTAGAAGCAGGAATGATAATCATTTAACACTATCAAAAAGTAAAGCCTACATTGGCTTACCAGATAAAAATTTAAGTAAATTAAATGTCAAGGGATATGTCATCATACCAGGTTGCAGCGGTTCATGCCTGGGTGGGAAATTTATTGATGGCATAAAAGAGTTCATATCAAATGATTATGCAATATTTGCTTCAGGATGTAGTCTTATGAATTTAGCTAATCTCGGGTATCTCGGGGCTGCTCATAGCTATTCCTCATCTTTAAAAGTATTTGGAATTGGAAGTTTCTATCGAATATATGAGCTCGGTGAAAATTTAAAAAATAGCAATTTGACAGTTAATATTTACCTTCAAGGTATAATAAAGCATGATGCAATATTAGATGCTTTAACACTAAAAGAGCATTTTGGCTTTAAAATAATTACAGATAATAATAAGGTAAATAACTATTTAAATGCACTTTATGGATGAGCGTGTTAGTTGTGAGATTATAATCATTGGAAATGAAATATTAAGTGGATTTGTAAAAGAAACAAACTCACATTTTCTAATAGATTATTTTACAAACTTAGGGGGTAAAATCGAAAGGGTTGCCTGCATTCAGGATGATGTTTCCATTATTTCAAACGAGATAAGAGAAACCTTTAAAAGAGGAACAAAATTAATTGTCTGTTCTGGAGGCCTCGGGCCTACCGATGATGACATAACTTTAGAAGGAATATCTAAAGGGTTATCGCTACCCCTTTTTAAAGATGATAATGCATTGAAGATGATTAAAGAAAGCTATATTAAGCTATTCAATGAAGGTAAAACACAAATAAGAGATCTTACTCCCGAAAGAGAGAAAATGAGCTATTTGCCAGTTGGTAGTGTTCCACTTTATAACGCAATAGGCGCAGCCCCTGGAGTATTAATCAAGTATTCAAATAAATATATACTCTCTCTTCCTGGAGTGCCAGCTGAGCTTAAATACATATTAAAAAACTCTTTTAAGCCATTCATTAAAGGATTATTTCCAGAAAAAATAAAAAAGATTAAAAAAAGCTTCTTCCTCGATATTACTGATGAATCTTTAATTGCCAAACGGCTTAAAGAAGTACGTTCTCTCTATAAGGATCTCTATATAAAATCCAAACCTGGAAAAGAAAAAAATCTATTTAGAGTAGAGATTGTTATTTTTGGTGTTGGAGTTAAAGAGGAGGTTCAAAGAAGAATTGGGGAAGTTGCCAAAATATTTAAATCTGATACAAATTATTTATAAAAACACTCGAGTTTTATTAATATTAGATCAAACACAAAAGGAGAGGAATTATGAAAAAAATTAAATCTGTTATTAACATATTATGCTTGCTGGCTGTATTCATACTTACAAATATATTCATTGGTGGGGTAGTTTTTAGCGATCAAAAAATAGAAAATATAACCTGGCAGAAAGTATCCAATGGTCTCTATGGAGGGGTTGTAACAAGCATATGTGTTGATTCTACCTATAAAAATATTATTTATGCAGGTACTATTAGGGGTGGAATTTATGTCTCAAAGGACTCTGGTTTAAATTGGGCTTCAAAAAATAATGGTCTTAAAAACCTATATATTCACTCACTTCTAAGCATTAATGGAAAAGTTTTTGCCGGTACCGAGGATTTTATATATATTTCGGATGATTTAGGTGAAAACTGGAGTAAAACTACAGAAGATTTAAAAGAAATAACAGTAAAAACGCTTAAAGCAGCCCTCGGAAATGAAGATAAAAAAATAACCATTTTTGCAGGAACAAACAAAGGTTTATATATATCAAGTGATATAGGGCTTAGCTGGATAAAATCAGATTTAAATACCCCAATTGATGTCTTAGCAATTGAAGTTGACCCGAATAATAGTAATGTTATTTTTATTTCCGGAAGAGGTACACTCTTCTTTAAGTCAGAGGATTCTGGAAATAGCTGGATAGACCTTAGAGGTGCTGAAAATATGAACGAATTTCAAGCCATTCTAATTGACTCAAGAAATTCTCAAATCATTTATGGAGGCACTTCTTCAAAAGGAGTCTGGAAATCCAGTAATGGTGGCAGGAGCTTTATATCTTTCAGTGAAGGTCTTGAAAACCTATATATAAGTGCAATATTACAGAAAAAGGATAGTAAAGAAATATTTACTTCCACTTATGGAGGTATATTTGTTTTTTCTGAGAGCAACAATACCTGGCAAAAAGTTGGTTTTGGGCCATTCAATGAAAATATTATGTGTTTTACATATATCGAGAATACACAAAATGCAGGTATTATTTGTGGTACAAATGGTGGGGGGTTATTTTTACTTAAAGATGTAGATAGTAGTGGTGTATGGCAGCAGGTAAATACAGGACTTGATAATCTTCATATAAGATCCATTAAATGTTTTGGTTCGGGCGAGAGACTCATTGTGGCTTCATGGGGAGCTGGAATATTTAAATCAATTGACTTTGGAAACAGCTGGACATCGCAAAATAGCGGAATTACAAATCCTCTCATTCTCTGTATAGAGGGTAATGACAAAAATACCATATTTGCTGGTACTTACAATGGTGGATTGTTTAAGTCAAACAATTACGGCGATACCTGGGAAAAACTTAATTCGCCAACCCTATTAAGTAGATACATTTATTCTATTTCATTCGACCCTCAAGATCCTAAAAGAATTTTTGCTGGAACCGATGATGGGATATTTAGAAGTGTTAATGAGGGTGAATCCTGGGCAAGAGTATTTTCTCTCACATCTGAAGTAGGCAACATTAAATTGGGAGAAATAGTAGATATAGAAATAAGCAAGGAAAACACTAAAGTAATATTTGCTGCATCGTATGGCTCGGGCATTTATATATCAAGAGATGGTGGAGATTCATGGCTTCCTGCAAATAGTGGTCTCGGAAATTTAAATGTTTTATCAATAAAAATTGATCCCTTATCCAAAAATGTTCTTTATGCTTCCACGTTTGGTGGTGGAGTATATAAATCAAGTGATTTTGGAGCATCGTGGACGACTTCAAGCGAAGGTTTGAGTAATAGTTTCGTTTATAACATATTTATAAATCCATCAAACGGAAACTTATATGCTTCAACGGAGGCTGGTATCTATGAAAGTTTGGACAAAGGAAAGAGTTGGAACATTTATGGTACAGGACTTGAAAATATAAGCGTAAGGGAAGTCTGTTATAATCCATCGGATTTAAAATTGTATGCGGGTTCCTACGGAAATGGTGCATTCAAAAGTGTTAGATTGCCAGGAACACCCGTACCTATGAGCCCACAAAATGAAAGTAAAATCATAACACTTCGTCCAATGCTAACATGGTCTGAAGTTGGTGGAAGCGATGTACCGTATACATACACTCTACAAATCAGCAAAGATCCAACATTTTTGGAAATAGTTTTTGATAGAACAGGCATTACAGGAAATCAATTTATAATACCAGAGGGAGTTCTTGAAAAAGGGAGAGCATATTTCTGGAGAATTAAAGTTTCTAACCAGTTTGGCGATTCAAAATGGTCAATTACTTATAAATTTTACACTATAACAAAAATTGTTTTAAGAATTGGTAATCCTTTAATGGAGGTAGATTCTGAAACTCGCGAGATAGATCCAGGACGAGGCACCGCTCCCGTTATAAAAGAAGGAAGAACTTTTTTACCTATAAGAAGTTTAGTTGAGACTCTTTCAGGCAATATCACTTGGAACGAACAAACAAAGAAAGTAACAATTGAGCTTAAAGATATAAATATAGAACTCACGATTGGTAGTAATGTGGCTATTGTTAATGGTAAAAAAGTGCAAATTGATCCCGACAATCCAAAAGTTACTCCTTTTATAGAAAATGGACGCACAATGCTTCCATTAAGGTTTGTGGCAGAAAATTTGGGAGCTGAAGTTGACTGGGAAGCTCAAACGCAAACTATTACCATTGTATATCCAGCTAAATTTAGTTTTTGAATTTTATCCTGTTAAACATTGTTAAATTTTTGTAATGTTTGTTAATAGGTATATTTATAAAATATAAAAAACATTATTATGGTTTTGTTGAGGTGTAAAATATGGAATGCTTGAATTCTATTAGTGTTGAGTTAATACCAACGGATGAAAATATTAAACTCTTAAGACTAATTTTATCTTTTGCCAGCGAATGTTTAGATTTTGATATTGATGAGATTGATGAATTTAAAGTAGCACTTACTGAAATAGTTAGTTTCTTAAAACCTTATATATCAAATGATGAACCATTTAGATTTAGTTTTTATCATGAAAATAATGTGCTTGAGACAGAAATAGCTGCTCGTATTTGTGGAAGCTCTTTCGATATAGATGAAGCCAGCCCCATGTTTATAGTTGCTCGCTCTATGCTTGACGAATTAGCTTTCAACGATAAAGAAGATGGAACTTTTCTTGTTAGGATGGTTAAGCAAAAAAGAGGTAATAATGACAGAAAATAATCAACTCGTAACCGAGAGCAAAAAAAGAGAAGATTTAATCGTTAAGCATATGTGGATTGTTGATTATATTGCAAGAAAGTTTGCATCTGGCGATCCAAATTTATTTGAAGAGCTCAAATCAGTTGGTAATATTGGACTTGTAAAAGCTGCCGATAATTATTGTGAAAAAAAGGGAACAACTTTTCCTACATATGCAACAGTTTTGATTCAAGGCGAAATAAGACATTATCTTAGAGATAAAGCAGATGTTGTGAGAATACCAAGAAAATATGTCTCATATTATAAGACTATTCGTAATGCAATTAACGAATACCTTTCAAAAACTGGCTCAATGCCTACCGTTAAAGAAATAGCTGCTATCACTGGTCTTCCTGATGAAATCATACTTGAGGCGTTAGAAGCTGGATTTGCAAAATATCCTCTATCCATGGATGATTCTCTTATGAATGAAGAAGAAGATATAAAAGTTAAAGATACAGTGGCAAGTCCTAACGATGAAACAACTTATGTTATTGATAAAATAACAATTAATAGAGCTTTGCAGAAGTTAGATGATGTTGAAAGGAAAAGTATAGAACTAAAATATAAAAATGATCTTACAAATGTAGAAATTGCGGAAAAATTAGGGTTAAATACTGGGAAAATTAATAGAAGTATAAAAAAGGGACTTGATAAAATGAAAAAATATTTATCAGAAAGTGAGAATAATTAATATATAAAATTTTAAATTTAAAGGAGGAAAAGGTATGACGAGTCAAGAGTTACTAAATTATCTTAACAAAGCTATTGCAAGGGAGTTGCAAGTTTCTATTCAGTATATGTGGCAACATGTTGTTGCAAAAGGAGTGAAAGGTGCAGTTGTGGCTGATGAATTAAAAAAGATTGCCATATCAGAAATGAAGCACGCCGAGGCTATAGCAGAAAGACTTGATTATCTTGGAGGAGTGCCAACTTCACAGCCATCCCAGATTAATGTCGGAGAAAAATTTGAAGAGATGCTTAATTTTGATGTAAAAGCCGAAGAAGAAGCAATAACGATGTACAAAGAAATTATTAAATTAGCTGAAAATGAAAACGATATTACGACAAAGACATTATTTGAAGGTATTCTTTCTGAAGAAGAAGACCATCATAGTTATTTTAAAACAATTTTAGAGAATGACTAATTTTTGAAAAGCTGAGAAGGAGAAAAAATGGCTGAATTAAAAGATCTTTTTCAAGATGCTGATTGGAAGCAGGAAAAGCATGTTCCGGTGATTGAAATATTAACATCTCCAGTAAAGGGTGAAGCTATTCAAGTTAAAGTAACTGTTGGAAAAGAAATACCTCACCCAAATACTACTGAACACCATATAAACTGGATAAATGTATATTTTTTACCTGATGGTGAAAAATACCCATTTGAAATTGGTAAGTTTGAATTTAATTCGCACGGTGCATCAATTCAGGGACCAAATACAAGTACAGTTTATACAAATCCCGAAGCTACACTATCTTTCAGAACTGAAAAATCTGGGACAATACTTGTTAGTTCATACTGTAATATACATGGCCTATGGTCTAATTCTATTACACTTAAGCTATAAGAAAATTGGGTACAATAATATGCGGTATGTTTCACGTGAAACATACCGCATAAACATTTATTAATTCTAATTAAACGGCTAATTTAATTCTTTATTTTTTTACAAATACAGAAATTAAAGTTATAACATCTGAAGGTTTAATTCCCTGCAATCTTACAGCCTCTCCTAAAGATTTAGGTTTATACATTTCAAGGCTTTCGATTGCAGTTTTTGATAGTGAAGATATGGAAGAGAAAGAAAAATCTTCAGGAAAAACAAAGCTCTCCATTTTTTTTATTTCATTAATCTTGTTTTTCTCTCTTTTTATATAACCTTCATATTTTACATCTATTTCTAATTCTTCTAATACATCATCTGGTAAAGATCTTAGTTCTTCTCTCAACTTCATTATATCTTTATAGGTTATATCCTGTCTTTTAAGTAAATCTTTTAATGTTTCAGGCTTATTTATGGTTGGCAAGTTTAAATTTTGTAGCATTATTAATGTATCGCGATTAGGATATACTTGAGTTTTCTCAATTATATCTTTTCCCCTCTCAATATTTTTAACCCTTTCTTCGAATTTGCTAAACCTTTCATCGTCGACAAGGCCTAATTTTCTTCCTTTTTCTGTTAATCTTAAATCTGCATTGTCTTCCCTTAATACAAGTCTGTGTTCAACATGCGAGGGAGTAATTCTGTATGGTTCATCAATTTTTTTATGCGTTATATCATCTATCATTACTCCAATATAAGCTTCATATCTCTTAAGTGTAAATGGTTCTTTATCTTTTACTCTTAGAGATGCATTTATTCCAGCAATTATCCCTTGTGCAGCAGCTTCATCATAACCAGTTGTTCCATTGATCTGCCCAGCAAAAAATAGATTCTTTATCTTCTTGGTTTCAAGAGTTTCACTTATTTCTTTTGGATCAACAAAGTCATATGCTATGGCATAACCTGGTCTTGTTATTACAGCATTTTCAAATCCTTCAATTGTATGAATTATTTCTTCCTGCTTTTGAGGCGGAACACTCATATAAAGGCCTGCTACATAAAGCTCATCAGTTAAAAAACCTTCTCTTTCGAGAAAGAACGAATGTCTCACTCTTTCAGGAAACCATACAACTTTTTCTTCAATGGATGGACATGTCCTTGGTCCAGTCTTAACCATTAATCCAGCTCTTGATGGAGAATATGATAGATGTTTTTTTGTTACCTCCATTGTCTTTTCGTTTGTCCAACCAAGGTATGAAGGTAGTTGATTCTCAAATATTCTTCTTTCACTTTTAAAAGATAAATTTATGGGCTCTTTATAACCTTCTTGAATTTCAAATTTAGAATAATCAACACTTTTTCTATCTAATCTTGGCGTTGTACCTGTGTTAAAGCGTTTAACATCAAAACCTAAATCTTTTAATTGGTTTGATATGCCACCTCCACTTATTTCTCCGCTTCTTCCTGCTTCATATGATATATGACCCACATGTATTCTACCGTTTAAAAATGTTCCTGTTGTGACAATAACAGTTTTTCCATATATTTCTTCACCGTTTATGTCCACTACCCCAATTACAGTATTATTTTCTATTATTAAATGGCTTACTATGGTTTGGAATATATGTAAATTTGGCTGCTTTTCGAGAGTTTCTTTCATATACATAGTATAAAGCTTTTTATCGCATTGCGCTCTTTTTGATCGCAATGCCAAACCTTTTGAAGTATTGAGTATCCTTATCTGAGTTAAAGCTTTTTCTGCATTAATTGCAATTTCTCCACCTAAAGCATCAATTTCTGCAATTACCTGTGATTTACCAGAGCCACCTATTGCAGGGTTGCAAGGCATTAGTGCAATTGTATCTAAATTAATTGTTAGGAGCAAGGTATTGCATTTCATTCTTGCGGATGCTAAAGCAGCTTCGCATCCTGCATGTCCACCACCAATAACTATAACATCATAATTTTCCATATATTCTATTATAAACGTGTTTTAATAATTTTGTTTATTCCTACAATTTTTATATATATAATTTACTTGAATTATATTATTATTTAACCATTAAAGGGGATATTATGCTTTTCTGGTTTTGCTTTTTTATGTACATGTTGGCTATTGGTTTATATTTGTTAATAATTGGTGTGAAAGTTTTTAAGCACAAAACTATTGTTAGAAATGAGGAAACATTATTTATCTTCTGTTATTGTTTGGTAACTTCGCTCCCATATACATTGGTTCTGATATTGACTGATAAATTTAATTTAAGTCTTAGTTTAGAAATTTTTTTTCGCATACTTTTATCCATACCTATAGTGTTTCTAATTTTCTTCTTTTACATAAAAAAATACAATAAATATGGTTTTTTCATTTTTAAATACATTTTTATTTTCAATTCATCTATTGATGATGTTAAAAAAATAATCGCTTCTGCAGAAAAAATATATGCCAATGACATTAAATTAATTAAATCGTCATATTTCCATAAATTATATTTTACCATGATCACTCTTAAAAAAATTAATCCTAATGCATTACTTTACAAATATGAATGGTTTATAAGAGATAATTTTAAAAATAAACCATTTAAATATTTTCCTAAATTAGGCTTTTATCTAATTTGTGTAGGAATATGTCTTATATGCAGTTTTATAATTTTTATGATTTATTTAAACAATGTGTACGTTAAACTCGATTGGAATCTTGTTACAACCATTTGCCATTAAATAATACTTTCTCTGGGAGAATGTTATTTAGCTCATTCTCCTTCACTTTAAAAATATCAATTGGTAAAACAAAAGCATCTGCAAAATTGCCAACTTCCAGAGAGCCCACTTTATTTTCCTGAAAGGAGCTTTTAGCTCCTGATACAGTATATCTATAAAATGCTTCTTTTCTTGGCATAAATTTTTCAGCTGCTTTAATGTTCAAAAAAGGATTTAAATATTCTATGGGGGAATCAGTAGATAGAGAAAAGTTAATTCCTAATTCTAAAAGTTCACTGAATTTATATCCAATGTTACGAAATCTTGTAACCCCAAGCCTTTTTATAGCCATATTATAATCTGATTCAAAAAATATTGGTTGAATACTCACATATAGGTTTAACTTTTTTATTCTTATTAACTGCTCTTTAGATGCAACTTGTAAATGAATAATTCTGTGTCTTAAAGGATTATTGGACATAATATTTTTTTCAAAGGCATTTAATGCTATATCTAAAGCATAGTCTCCAATAATATGTGCCATTACCTGAATACCATTTTCTTCGGCAATTCTAACAATATTTGAAAGCTCCTCTTCGCTAAAATAAATATTACCGTTTGTGCTGTTATCATCAGCATAAGGGTGTTTAAGGTAAGCAGTTCTACTTCCTAAAGATCCATCGAGATAAATTTTTATAGCTTTTATATTTAAAAACTTTTTTTCTATGTTAAAGATATTTTTATTTCTATTAATCAATAATTTTAAAGCATCAAGGTTTTCAGTATAAATCTTTTCGTAAACTCTAATAAGCTTGTTTTCATTGAGTACTTTCATTAATACATCTAAATCAGTTGAATACCAATCATCACTATGAACTGATGTAACTCCGTACTTTAAAAATTCTTTTGCTCCTGCTTTAAAGTTTGCCTCTAAAGTGGATTTATCGATCTTTAATCTTTTCTTTAGATCGTCAAGTGTTTTACCTTTTATAATACCCTTTTCTAAATCGTATTCCTCTGAATTTCCAAAACTTTTAATATCGAACATTTCAATTAAATTAGAATTCACAGTTGCAATATGGCCACAATTCCTGATTAATAAAATTGGTTTATTGGTGGTGCATTCATCTAATATTGAGCGTATTGGGAAAAAAGATGTATTTTCCTCATTCCATCCTCTTAGCATAATCAGTGGTTCATCTATTGAATCTATTATTTCTTTAAGCTCATATACAGACCTAACCATATCAATTGAAGGATGTTTAATCTTTTGGCCTGTGCCAATGAGGTGGACATGTGAATCAATTAATCCTGGGTAAAGATATTTGCCTTCTAAGTCAATAATTTCCTGTTCACTATCATTCGAAATTATGCCTTTATCTTTTTTTACAATTTTTCCATTACTATTGATCTGTAAGTCCGCTTTTTCAAAATCAGATTTTACCGTACTATAGCAATTACAGTTTTTTATAATCATCCCATGTGGATAACTTTTATTAATTGTCATTTTAAATCTTTTAATCTTTTATTCTTTTAATCTTTGTCTCAGCATAAGAAACCACTGTAATCAATAAAAATGATATTATTACACCCGGTATAAATCCATGTATACCAAAGGGTTGTTTTAAAGCCATCCAAAGAAGTGATGTAATAGATCCACCTATCATAGCAGATATCGCTCCATTTTTTGTGACGCCTTTCCAGTAAAGACCCATAATAAATGGTGCCAAACATGTTGAAGCAATAACTGCCCAGGAAAAAGCCGTTAAAGCAAGGATAAGACCAGGAGGCTTAATAGCAATTATTATAGAGATAATTCCTACCAAGAAGTTTGTTACTTTACACCAAAAAAGTTCTCTTTCATCTGACAATTTAACTTTAAAGCTATCCACAGCTAAATCACGAACTAAAGATCCGACTAAAATTATTAAAACCGCTGAAAATGTAGACATTCCAGCTGCAATTACTGCTGAAAAGAAAATTGACCCTGAAATGGGAGACATAACATTTTTAACGAGAGTAGGTATGGCAAGATCCACGTTTGTAATGTTAGGATACAAAACTCGTGACAATGCTCCAACTAAATAAGGTATGATTGCCACTGCGCCACCCGCTGTAGCTAATAAAGTCCCAATTCTTATTGCTTTATCGTTCTTTATGGAATAAAACCTTGCAATCATTTGAGGCATACCCCAAACACCAAGACTCACAACAAGTGCATAGGATAAAAGTCCATTAAGTCCCCAAATTCCAGGTGTTTCAACGAAACCAGCATTTATCTCCCTCAAGGCATTTGCGCCAACTGTTAACCCCCCTACCTTATTTAAGGTTACAAAAAGTAGCAATATGAGGCCAAAGACCATAATTAATCCTTGTATAAAACCTGTCCATACAACAGCGAAATAACCCCCAAGAGATACATATATTAGAACTATGACTCCCGTGATTATTAATCCCCATAAATAAGGAACATCGAGAATAACTTCAAATGTATTACCTAAACCCTTAAGGATGCTTACATTATATATAATTAAAAATATTGAGATAATAGCAGCCGAAAAAATTTTCATGAAATTGGAATTGTATAATTTCCCGAAGAAATCAGGGATTGTTATTGCATTTAACTTTTTGCTAAGTCTTCTCGATCTTTTACCAAGAATTACCCATGCAAGAAAGCATCCAACTAAAACATTAGTTGCTCCTACCCAAATTGAGGACATTCCATATTTATATCCGAACCCGCCACCACCAATAATAACAACCGAACTATAATAAGCAGCAACAAATGAAAAAGCGCTTACCAAGGCGCCGATATTTCTTCCCCCAATATGATAATCCTCTGTATTTTTTGTTTTTTTCTGTGATACAAAACCAACTGCTAAAAGAATGCCAAAATACAATAAAAGAACAATTACATAAACTAATGTGCTATTCATCGTTCTCATCTCCTTTAAAGCAGAATGCATAAATCACAGCTAAGATAATAGTAATGCCAGTTACTATAAAGGCAGCAAATGTTGAAAAAGGTAAGCCATAAAATTCCTTCATTTTCTCCCCTTTCAGAATAACTTACTTTAATTATGTACTTTAGTTATTTATAATATTAGTAAAATTTTTTATTTATGGAATAAAAATGCAATATAAAATCAAAAATAGTCTTATGATTTACGATAGCAGAGTTAGGTCTAAAAGTAATTTCTATAAATTTCTTATTTGTTTATTTTTCATAGTCTTATTACTTATCCTTCCCTTGTTTAAAAGTCTTAGTTCTTACGAAAAGCTTTTAGATGCTTCTTTTCCCAAGACACTTTCTTTTGAAATAGCATCTTTAAAAGGTAGTGAGATTAATTACATTCTAAAAAATTTATTTAATACTAATATTGCGAACCTAATAGAATTATCAATAAAAGATGGAAAATTGGATGAAAAAGAGAAGGAGTTATTAACTCTATCTAATTTTAAATACGGGGGTAAAAAAATAGAATATGATGCAGCAAACTTTTTATATGAACTAATTAATATTCCTAATTACCATAAATTTTTTAACGAAAACATTGAACTTAAATACTTAAACAAGATTAAATTCGAAAATGATATCCTTAATGACATAGACATAAAAATGTATAAACTAAACTCGGATAAAGTTCCAATAATTATGTATCATATGCTTGATTATCCCTATCGCTGGGTAGATCAAAATACATTTAAAACACACCTTAAAAAACTTTATGATTCTGGATTTACGACTATAGGTATTGAAGATTTCTTAAATTGTGATTTTTCTTCTGTTCCACCGGGAAGAAAGCCAATCGTTATAACTTTTGATGACGCATTTGAGAGCCAATTTAGAATCTTAAAAAATGGTGAGATAGACTCAACATCAGGAGTTGGAATGCTTGAAGAAAATTACAAATTACATCCCGAGTTTGGCAAAAAAGTAGCATTTTTTATATATCTTAGTAAATATCCATTTGGTCAGGCAAATCGGCCTGAATTGTGGCGCAAAAAGATAAATTATCTTTTTAGTAATGGATTTAATATTGGGTGTCACACTTACAGTCATATAAATTTAAGCAAGGTTGCCTCTGAGAAAATTATTAAGGAATTGGATGCATTTTATTCCGAAATGGAAGAGAATTTTGGAGATAAATATAAAGACAGCATGTTTCTTGCATATCCAGATGGAGATCCGCCAAAAGATTTAAATATCATTAAAAATTATAATTATAAAGGTTATGGTTTTGATGCTTGTTTTACGGCGTGGGGAGGCATTGCCTCACTACCTATTAGCTCTGAATTTGATAAATATAACATCCCAAGAATAGAAGCAAACAATGAAACAATTAATAAGTTATTAAAAGAAGAAACTTTTAAAAAAGAAGAAGAGTTCGTATTAAAACTTCCAAAAATATACACCCTCGATAATGAGCTTTTCAAAACCTGGATCAGTAAAAGTGGAATAAACTTTAATGATAGATACTTATACAAAAACATTGTATTTGAAAATACTTCTATACAAAATGAATTTGAAGCACCTTGAAACAGATAAGCATCTTATCTTTCTGAATATTTCTGAAGAATTAAACCTATGACAATAAATAATAAAGCAAAGAAAGACGAGTAATGAACTTGCTCTTTTAAGATTGTGGAAATAAGTAATAGTGAGAAAAATGGAGAAAGGTAGATTAAATTTGCTATTCTGGCTGTATTCGAAGCATTTTTTAAAGCATTGAACCAGAATATAAAGGGTATGCTCATTTCAAAGGTACCAATATAAACCGAATAAAGTATAGTTGTCCTATTCAAACTAAAATCAATAGAATTCACCAAAATACAGGTAATAAATGCTATAAATGAACCAGTAAAAAATTGGAAGAATAAAGCAAGAACAGGATCTTCTGAATTTTTTATATTTATGATCCAGTATAATGCCCAAATTAACGCACTGCTTAAAGCAAGAATGTTACCTTTGCTAAGAGTCAGTGAAAAATGTAATAAATCCCCTTTTGTTGCAATTATTACAATTCCAAAAAAACTAATAAAAAGCGAAATTATAGAGAGTGGTTTTATTTTTTGCTTGAGAAAAATAATTGAAAAAATAACAAGAAAAATTCCCCATGTGTAATTAAGTATTAATGCTTCCTGCGCCATTGTTTGACTGTATGCGTAGAATAAAACTGAATAATAAATGAATGGGTTTAATAGACCAATTTCTATTGATTTAAGAATAATTTTCAGGTTCACGTTTTTTAAAAGCGTATTTCTTCTCGTTATTAAAAGAATAATAAAAAGAATTATTGAAGAAAATAGAGATGATAGAAAAACAAGCAAAATTGGGTGTACCTGACTAAGCGCCAATTTAAATGCTGTTGCTGCTGTAGACCAACTTAAAACAGCTAATAATGCATAAGATATTGAGTTCATAATAATATTACCTTTCCGCTTAAATTTAATAATATCAAAACTTTAATCGCAACAAAATAATAATTTATTGGATTTTTTTAGAAAAATATATACTATTAAATAAATGTTAGATTGGTATAACTTTTTATTTAAACTATTACAGAAATAAATATGTCTACTGAGCTAATTACCGCAAGTCTCGAAGACTATTTAGAAGCAATTTATATTTTTCACATAAATAAATGGCATATTCGCATTACCGATTTAGGTGAATTTTTAAATGTTAAAAAGCCCAGCGTTGTGCACGCATTGAAACATCTCTCTGAGTTAGGTTTTATAAAGAAAGAAAAGTACGGGGAAATAACTCTTACAAAAAAAGGTTTATCAAAAGGCAAGGAGATATATACAAGGCACACAACAATAAAAAAATTTTTAACGGATCTATTAGAAATTGATGAGGAAAATGCAAATATTGAAGCCTGTAAGCTTGAGCACATA
This sequence comes from Caldisericota bacterium, assembly GCA_052034135.1. GTDB lineage: Bacteria > Caldisericota > Caldisericia > UBA6126 > JAGPKI01 > JAGPKI01. Next base: position 17,427 of record JBPOJC010000044.1, read on the forward strand.
CTAAGCGAAGAAACATTCAATAAAATTAAGGAGTTTATCTCAAAAAGGAATGGGAAATAATTATGAGTTTATCTGATTTAAAAGAGAACGAAAAGGCAAAAATAGTTAAAATTCAGGGTGGTATTGGTTTAACTCAAAGATTAATGGATCTTGGATTAACTCACGGAACAGTTGTACAAGTTGTTAGAAACTTTGGAAGAGGCCCAATAATAGTTTCCGTTAGAAATACTAATATTGCTCTCGGCAGAGGAATTGCTCGGAAGATATGGGTAGAGAAGATTTAGTTATAGCATTATGCGGAAATGCAAATGTTGGTAAAAGTGCTCTATTCAACCAGCTAACAGGGTTGCAGCAAACTACAGGAAATTGGCCCGGTAAAACTGTTGAAATAAAAGAAGGGACTCTGTATTATAAAGGCAAATTTATTAAAGTAGTTGATCTACCTGGTATTTACTCTCTCTCCACATATTCTCCAGAAGAAGAGGTGACAGAGGAGTATATATTAACTAAAAAACCTGATGTTGTAATAAATGTTGTTGATGCAGCACATTTAGAGAGAAATCTATTTTTTACTATCCAGCTTATTGAGATTGGTGTATCAATGGTTATTGCATTGAACCAGGTTGATTTCGCGGAAAAAGAAGGGGTTTTTGTTGATGCATCCAAACTTGAAAGTCTATTAAATATTCCTGTAGTGCCAACTGTGGCAATTAAAGGAAAAGGCATTAAAGAACTAATAGACGAAGTGATAAAGCAATCAGAAGAGAAAAAAATTGCACATATTGAGTACGGGAAAGAAATTGAAAGTCAAATAAACGAGCTCTTTAAATATATTCCAGATAATGTCTATCCAACAAAGAGATTTATCGCAATAAAACTCCTTTCCGGTGAAGACTTAAAAGATATTCCAGAGAATGCGAAACAAAAAGCTAAAGAAATCAGTCAATCTTTAGAAAAAATTCACGGAGAGCCAATTTCTTTAATATTAACGCAAGAACGCTACAGTAAAGCAGAACTTATTGCAAGAGCAGTAACAGAGCTTAAAAAACCAAAAAATAAAATTAGGGAATTTTTAGATTCTATTTTTGTGTCACCAATTAGTGGCTATATTACCCTCATAATTATCTTTTTTCTCATTTTTGGAACTGTCTACAAATTTGGTGGTTTTTTAGGGGGTATTTTAGAAAATTTCTTTGGAAGTTTTAAAGAGCCTTTCTTGGCATCTAACATTCCTTATAAAGAGTTTTTATGGAATGGGATTATTGAAGGTTTATTAAGTGTTATTTATGTTGTTATTCCCTACATATTACCATTTTATTTTATCCTCGGGATTTTAGAAGATTCAGGATATCTTGCAAGAATGGCTTTTCTAACTGACTCATTAATGCATCTAATTGGCTTACACGGCAAAGCTTCTCTTCCTCTTTTTTTAGGTTTTGGTTGTAATGTGCCAGCCGTGCTCGGTTCGAGGATTATTGAAAACAAGAAGGAGAGAGAGCTAACGTGCTTTCTCTCCACTCTTATTCCCTGTTCTGCAAGAACAATTATCGTAATGGGGCTTGTTGGAGCATTTATTGGTTTTAAATATGCTCTTTTACTGTATATTTTGAGTTTTTTTATAATTTTTTTAATTGGTAAAATTGCACAACTTATTAATAGAGGCGAATCTCCAGGTCTAATAATGGAGATTCCACCAATAAGAGTTCCATCACTAAATGTTATAATTAAGAGTACTTACTTTAAGCTAAAAGATTTTATAATCTATGCTATACCTCTTATTATTGCAGGTAGTGCTCTCTTAGAAATTTTAAATCAAGCAAATTTACTTGTTTCTTTAGAAAACTTTTTTTCACCGCTATTTAACGGGTTTTTAGGACTTCCTTCTTTCACTGTAATTCCTATAATTTTTGGAATTTTAAGGAAGGAGCTTGGTCTTATCATGCTTGCAGCTTTCGGTGGTTCAGCAAATCTCTCAACCATACTCCTTCCTCGCCAAATGATAGTTTACTCTATAGTTATGCTATTTTACTTCCCGTGTGTTGCTACAATCTCTGCTCTTCTTAAGGAGTTAAGTCTTACTAAGACAGTCCTCATAATCATATTTGAAATTTGTCTTGCAATATTATTAGGTGGATTAGCAAATTTAATCCTATCAACTTTTATGCCATAATTGCAAAACTATTTTACCACATAAGCAACATCGAGGTCTCGCGCAGCTTTCACTTCATCGGGTCTTCTGACTGGGGTATTATGAGGAGCCTCTAATAGTAAAGTTGGATTTTCTTTAGCTTCTTTAGCAATTTTAATCATTATGTCGATAAATTCATCCAAGGTTTCCTTACTTTCTGTTTCTGTAGGTTCTATCATTAATGCCTCAGGAACAATTAGTGGAAAATAATTTGTAGGTGGATGCATTCCATAATCAATTATCCTTTTAGATATATCTTTTGCTTTGACTCCATACTTTAGATATTCTGAAGGATTTAAAACACATTCATGCATACATCTGGTTCTAAGATCCTGCGAGTAATAATCTTTAAGGTTTTCCCTTATATAATTAGCATTAATTACAGCCTGCGAGCTAACCTCTCTCAGTCCCTTTGCTCCTAATGTTAGAATGTAAGCATATGTTTTTAAAATAACATTAAAATTTGGACCTGATAGCCTTATTCTGCCAATTGATAGAGGGTAATTATATGAGAAATAGAACTTACCATTCTTTTTCTCTACAGCCGGAACAGGTAAATAGGGAGCAAGATATTCCTTAACACCAACTGGCGCAGAACCTGGTCCCCCTCCTCCGTGTGGAGTTGAAAAAGTTTTATGAAGATTTAAATGAACTATATCAAAACCCATGTCCCCTGGTCTTGCATAACCGAGTAAAGCATTTAGATTTGCTCCATCGTAATATAAAATAGATCCCTTGGAATGCATTATTTTGGCAATCTCTATAATGTTGTGTTCAAAAATTCCAAGAGTGTTTGGGTTTGTAAGCATAAAAGCAGCGACGCTCTCATCTGTATTATTCCTTAAATCTTCTAAATCTACTTCTCCATTTTCTCTTGATTTTATTGTGCAGACCTCATATTTTACAGCGGCAGCTGAAGCTGGATTGGTGCCATGTGCTGAATCAGGAATAAGAATTTTCTTCCTTTTTTCTCCCTCACCAATGCTTTCGAAGTACTTTTTTGTAATCATCATACCTGTAAGCTCACCATGTGCGCCAGCTGCAGGTAAAAGCGTAAAACTATCCATCCCTGTAATTTCTTTAAGTAGTTCTCCTGAGTTATAAATTATTTCTAATGCGCCCTGAACACTTTCTTCGTCTTGCAAAGGATGAATGTTTAAAAATTCTTCCATTACAGCTAAATCTTCGTTTATTTTTGGATTGTATTTCATTGTACATGATCCTAATGGGTAAAACCCAGTATCTACTCCAAAATTTTCTGTAGCAAGGTTTGTAAAGTGTCTTACAATTTCTGGTTCGGAAACTTGGGGTAAACCAATTCTCTTTCTCTGAAGCTCTTCGGGTAACAACTGAGAAATAGGAACAGCTGGAACATCTAAGGAAGGCAACGAATAAGCCTTTTTACCTTTAACTGATATTTCATAAAGAAGTTTTACAGGCATTTCTATAAGACCTCCTTTAGGATTTTAACTAAATAATCGATTTCTTCTTTTGAGTTTAATTCAGTAAAAGCAAGAATTAATGGATTCTTAAGGTTTGAATAATATTTTTCTAAATGTGAGGTAGAAACATAAATACCCCTCTCATTCAGTTTTCCTCTAACAATATTTGTATCTTCTGGTAGTTCAATTAAAAATTCATTAAAGAAAGGTTTTTTGTAGGGTATATTAATCTTATCGATTTTTAATAATTCAGAAAATGCATAATGACTCTTTTGAATATTCTGCTCCGCAACTTCCCTTAGTCCTTCTTCCCCAAGAGTTGATAGGTAAATTGTTGCTTTTAGGGCGCATAAATTGTTATTTGTACATATATTAGATGTAGCTTTTTCTCTCCTGATGTCCTGCTCCCTTGCTCTTAGTGTAAGCACGTAGGAAGTTTTACCATCAAGATCAATTGTCTTACCGGCTATTCTTCCGGGGAGTTTTCTTATAAATTCCTTTTTAGCAGCGATAAAGCCAAGTCCAGGCCCGCCAAATGACATTTCGTTTCCGAAAGATTGTGCTTCTCCGCAAACAACAGAGGCTCCTTTTTCACCTGGAGGAGCAATAACACCTAATGATAATGCTTCTAAAATTACATTTACTAAACTTATGTTCTTTTTAGAAATTATATTGTTAACAGCAGAGGTATCTTCAACAATTCCAAAAACATTTGGAGATTGATTTATAAAGCAGGCTATGTCATCAGAGAGTTTTTCCTCTAAATCGCTATATGATATAGATCCATCACTGCTCGCCACCTCTATTATCTCAATATCTGATACACTTGCATATGTTTTTAGGACTTCCAATACATTTGGGTGCAAAAGACTACTCGCTAAAACCTTATTTTTATTTGTGTGGTTGCAGAGCATAAGCATTGCCTCAGATGCAGCTGTTGCTCCATCGTAAAGTGAAGCATTAGAAACATCCATTCCTGTTAGATTAACAATATAAGATTGAAACTCATATATTGCAGTAAGTGTCCCCTGACTTAATTCGGGTTGATAAGGAGTATAAGAAGTATAAAACTGTGATTGCCCTGCTAAATGACTAACTATTGAAGGTATATAATGATTATAGGCTACTTCTCCAATAAAAAAATTCTTTTTATCGGTGGGTACATTTTTCTCTGCTAAATCTTTTAACTTTTTCTTTAACTCTATTTCTGAAAGAGCTTCACCAATATTAAGGTCTTTTTTAAGCAGAACTTCATCCGGTATTACACTAAAAAGCTCATCAATACTATTTACTCCAATTTTTCTGAGCATTTCTTCGTTCTGCTCTTTTGTGACAGGAATATATTTCATTATTTACTCCTTACGATATTCTCTATATTTTTCTGAATCCATTAAGTCGTTAATTTCTTCTGGGTTTTTCATTTCTATTTTTGCTATCCAGCCACCATCATAAGGCTCTTTATTTATTAGTCCGGGATTAGTTTCCAAGGCTTTATTCATTTCAATAAGCTTTCCGCTGACAGGGCTATAAATGTCAGATGCAGATTTAACAGATTCAATGGTCGTTAATACGTCACCTTTCTTTAATTCAACCCCTTCTTCTTTAAGTTCAACAAAAACTATATCACCAAGATGAGTTTGAGCATAATCGGTTATGCCTATTACAGCAATATTGTCTGTAACTTTTACCCACTCGTCAGTTTTTGTGTAGTTTAATCCATCTCTAATTTCGCTCATTTATATCCTCCTAAGTTTTAATATTTATTATCATCAAAATTAATTATAACTTTACTTATAGAATAATAAACAGTTATACAGACATTGACTTTGTGAATAAGTTGTTCTATTTTCTTAAAGAAGGTTTAAGAAATTGCTAAAAAAGAATGGTTTACTGCTATAGTTTACATTAGCTTTGTAAGCTAAGAGGCAGATTCTACTATAGTATTGAGTTGCTTTATAGCGTAAGAATATGTTTTTAAGAGAAAAACGATTAATAAATGAACAAAAGAAAACTTAAGTTATTAGAAGATGGTGTAAAATTAACAGTTAAAGAATTAGTAACAGTAAAGAAGTGGATAATTGTCGAAATATTTCTTATTATATTAGAAATAATTGTCTGGGTATTATTAATATACAACCATGCTTTATACCTAACATTTTTACTTCCTCTAATTACAGTTATTTATATTAGCTTTTTTGTTCCTCAAAATAAAATATGGTGGAAAAACACCAAGTTATCTTCTCCAACAAAGAAGATAACAGGTGATATCAGGTATCTTTACATCTTTTCACGTAATGATAATGAATTCAGGAGAATTATTCGTTTAATGTACATCTCACCATCTATTATTTCGATGGTTGTTATACTAACATGTATAATGGATATAGTAAATGTATATTCATTGATGGAGTTGAATATTGAGTATGCGCGATTTACTTTTGCTAAAAGTTTATCTATTATTTTCCAGGTTGTGATTGTTTTATGGATAGTATTTAGGTTAATCTATTTAAAGCGATTTCATGAAATCTCAGATTTATTATCTAGTAAAGCACAAACAGGAGAGATTAATAAAAATGTTTGAAATGAATCTTATATTATTTTTGTTTATAGTTGTTTCTGTTGTAGCTTTGTTCATATCTTTATTTTCGCCTAGTTTTTTATTATATTTCTTTAAAATTTTAGCTTTTATAATATTATTTGTTCTTGAAATAATTTACAATGTAAAAGAATCCGGAAAGATTTTAGATGATTTCTATGATTACCTTGATTCAAATGATAATTTTTAAGATTTTAAGTATTCAAGGGAAAGCGAAGAATTAACTCCACCAAAGCGATATTCCTAATAAAAAAAAATTTATTTTAGCTAAATTTCAAAAGATAAATTATTATATATGTATTATTTGTATAAGGAGGTTAATCTTTGATTATGCAGAGTAAAACCATATCTATAAGAAACGCTTTTAGCTTTGGATTAGACTTTATGAAAAATAATATAAAATTTGTAATTTCAATTATTATTATTTTGTACATTTCTGGCTTATTCCCTCTGATTGATAAAACTCAACACCTTGTCTTGTATAGAGTCTTAAATATTATAGCCTTTTTAGTATTATATCTATATGGTATCGAATTAATTCATATTTCTGGTTGCTGGTATGACTGTCATTCAGTTACAATAAAGGATCTTAAATTACCCCCATCTCTAATTTTACGTCACTTTTTAGGAATGGTTATTTTCAGTTTATGTACATTTTTGGCTACTCTTTTATTGGTAGTACCAGGAATATATTTCTTTTTGACTTATTACTTTTTTCAATACTTTATCATTGATAAAAGTTTTGGTATCAGAGAATCTTTCAAGTCAAGCTCTAAAATAACAAAAGGGGTTAAATGGGAACTTTTTGGTTTCTTCTTAATTGTTTATATTCCTTCTTTTGTATCCTTCCTTATCATGAAATACTTTAGTTTTTACTACACGGTTTATATACAGATTATTTTTAATTTCTGGTCAGTTTTGGCTGGGTTAGTAGCTTTTCATATTTATAGACAACTTTACAATTATTTAGAAGAAGATGAGTCTTCTATTAAACAATTTGAAAGCTATTAAAACGTCACTTACACTACCTCCAAGCCATCCTAAAAGTATACCTTTCTCTTTTTTATGTTTCGTAATTACGTACGGTTTAAGCATACAAATTCAAATGCGAAGGGATGAGGAGACCCTTCGGGAGCAAAATACAGATACGCTCCCTTTACTTTTCCGTCATTCTGAGCGTTAGCGAAGAATCTCCTCATCTGTCTTTTCAGTGTAAAACAAACATTCCTGTCTGTTTTCTTATTCTCATATTTACATGGAAGTAAAAAAAAGGAGACTCTTCGTCGCTGGGATGAGCGCTCCTCAGGGTGACGAGGAATGACAGAATTATCTTTCTTACCACACTTATATATGGAAGGTTTTTTATCTTCATTTCTTTCTATTTTTTACCTAAAAATCTTATAATAAGAGTAAACAAAAATATGAAATAAATATTTTTTCTTGTATAGCTTTAAACCTTAAAAAACACAATTTAAGGCAAATAGCAAGACAGAATAAGTCAGGGGGTGGCTTGAAAATGGAAGAACTTTCTAAGAAAAAACATAACACAAAATCTTGGGTAACATCTATCAAGATAATAAGTTTATTTCTTGTATTGTTAATCACTCGACAAAGCTTATCTAAGCTTAAGTTTGTAGGCTTAGAATACTATCTCCGAAATTAGTAAATAAAATGCAAGAATTAACAGCTACCTTATTTATAAGAAAAATAACAATGCTTATTAAGATTTATAGATTTAATTAAGTCATTAGAGGGGAGAAATAAAATGTTTTCAATCAAAAAAGTCTGTTACATTTTAATAACAACAGCCCTAATTGTGGCTGTTATTATTATCGGTTCTTTCTTTTTGATAAGAAAGAATAATTCTACTTTGAGCAGTAAAGTAGAAAACAACAACACTTATTTAGATATTACACACTCAAAATATCATGATAATAAAATAGATAAAGATGGTAAATTAGAATTAGAATTCAGGAGTATTGAAACACAATTAGAAGTCATAGAATTAAACTTGGAATATCTAAAAATTTCGTCAAATACTTTTAATGAAGAAAAGCGTGATAAGCTCCTTGAAGGGTTAGAAACGATAAACCACGAACTTAAAGAGATCGATAATACCTTGGGTAAATTGAGAGAAAGTTTATCTAAATGAGGATTTAAATAAACTTTAAAATTAAAGAGGGTGTGTGGCTACCTTCTAATATATTTAGTTGGTTCTCATAAAAAGATTGAATTTATTGTAAAATTAATAATTAAAGGTGAAGACAAATGAATGCCAGACTCAAAGCAATTCTAATAATTATTTTGTCTGTTCTTCTTATGCCTGATCTTATTTATATAGAAAATGTAGATGCCAATAACTCAAAATTAGAAATCTCGGTAGAACCACCGATAGCTGGGGAAAATGCCTCCTATTTGTTCAGATTTGTATTTAATAATAGTTCAGGTGTGCATGAATGGATGCACTTATCATTTCCAGAAGGTACTTCTTTTCCTGATTTACCTGAAGATAAGCATGAGAAAATTTAATATTGAAGAAAATGACAGAGAACATATATATAGATTCTAATCCTTGGGATATGACTCCCTCTTTACCATTGTTAGATCCAGAATCTTTTGTAATAAAATTCAGCAATGGTATTCCCTTTGAGGCAGGTGCTGTTCATGAAATATTTATTAAGAAAAAGTGTGGTATAAAAAATCCTAAAACTCCAGGTTTATATGTATTCAAAGTGTGCAATCAAAAAAATGTTGATTGGGTAGAGTCTCAACCTTATGAAATTTTAGATTCTGTACCTAATAACGAAAAACCATTTATTAAATCCATACCTTTATTAGAAGACTCCCATTTTATGAAGTTACAAAATAATAGATTTTTTGTATCATTGGAATTTTTAGAGCATATTGGCATAGATGCAGATTATAGAATATCAACGAATAAAGATAGAATGCCTAACCAAATAGACATAGAAATTAAACCTCCATTATTTGGAAAAGATTTAGAGAAGCAGAAAATTCGCATTGAAGTAACAAATGATGTTAATGCTTACTACATAAATGAAATAAAATATTATCTCTTAATTTGTGATATGACTAACAAACAAGGATTTCCTAAAAATTGGATTTCAGTTAGAGGGCTCCTCGAACCTTTTTTTAAACTTAATTGGAACCCTGAATCAAAGATAGTAGAAATCTACGATAACCCCTTCTACAATAGAGTAAAACTTCTTCCTCAAAGCTCTGAAATTATTATTAATTATGAGTTACATAAGCTTAATAGTGGATTAATTAAGCAAAATAAGGAAGTATTTATTTCTTTAAGAGAATTCATTGAATTGATTAGCGGAAAAATAGATTATAATCCAGCCTCTCAATATAATAGTCCTGGAATAGTAATAAAACCAGCAAATATTAATAAAGAGATAAAAATTTATCCTCTACTAAATAAGGCAATTCTAATAAATGAAAATAATAAAATAAGAGAGATTAACTTCTTAAATAATCTAATTAATAAGAATGGTTCTTACTTTATTGGAATAAATGATATAATCTCTATATTAGAAGCAGAAAAATATACTTATTTAGATTCAGATATAAATACTTACTTTAATTTTGAGTTTTAAGCCAACTAAGTTTTGGGAAATTTATTAGACCCAACTTCCCAAACTAACCAATGTTTCCCCTGATATAATCAGTTAATTATTTTTTGTTATATACTACAGTATAGTTTGTCTTTTTTGTAATCAAAAGGTGGTATGTTAAATACAAGGAGAAGCAA
>JBPOJC010000093.1:0-4760 GCA_052034135.1 Caldisericota bacterium
TTGATTCTATCGAAGAACTTAAGGATTGGATAGAACTTTTTAGTTGTAATAGTTTTAAAAATAAACCCAAGTTTTATTTACGCATAAATCCTAATATAAGCGTAAATACACATAAATTTATTAAAACGGGGTTAAATATACATAAATTTGGAATTCCAATTAATTCTATTCCTGATTGCATAAATATGGCTAAGAGAGGAGATTTCCATATTTCTGGCTTTCAGATTCATTTAGGATCACAAATAACTGAAATAGAGCCATTTGTAAAGGCTTTTGAAGAAGTTGCTTTAATACTTCAAAAATACAATCTAAACGAAATTAATATAGGTGGAGGCTTTGGAATCAATTATACGGGAAAGACTCTTGATCTTAGTGCTTACAGACAAAAAGTAATACCTATACTAAAAGATTTTAAAGTAATTGCAGAGTTTGGTAGATACATAGTTGGTGAATCTTCAGTATATCTTACAAAGGTTATTAGAACAAAACGTAATAGCGAAAAAACATTTGTCGTGGTAGATGGAGGAATGAATCACCTTATTCGTCCCGCTCTTTATGGGGCAGTTCATCCTTTTAAGATAATCGGTAAAGCCTCTAATATTAAAGAAAATTATGATATAGTTGGACCAATTTGCGAAAGCGGTGATGTGCTTTACATGAATGCTACAGACTTTTTGCCAGAGAGAGGTTCATTAATTGCCTTTTGTGCAGCTGGTGCATATGGATTTTCGATGGCTAATCATTACAATGGTTATCCCCTTCCACCAGAAGTTTTAGTTCATAATGATGGTTCAATTGAGCTCATAAGAAGAAGGGAAAGCTTTAAAGATCTATATAGAGGAGTTAGATAGAAAGTGGAATTATATCCTGATCCTATTGAATTACGCCACATTTTGCACCAAAACCCTGAAGCCTCTTTAAAAGAATTCAATACTACAAAACTTATAATTGAGTCCATAAAAACCATTTCAAAGGATTTAAAAATTCTTACTCCGTTAAATACAGGACTTATCTGCGAATATAGAGTTAATGCAGGAAGTTATCTTCTTTTTAGAGCAGATATTGATGCTCTACCAATTACAGAAAAAAGTTCTTCAAAGTTCTCTTCTAAAAATGGTTTTATGCATGCTTGTGGGCATGATGTTCATACTGCTATACTGTATGGTTTAATAATTGAAGCAATAAAGCAGAATATTAAAAAAAATATTTTATTCATTTTTCAACCAGCCGAAGAATCAGCAATTGGGGCTAAAATGAATCTTGATAGCTCTATATTATCTAACTATAAAATTGATTATGCATTTGCGCTCCACGTGACAGATGAATTCCCCTATGGAGAGATTGCAACTAAAAAAGGAACTCTATTTTCATCTTCAGTAGAATTAGACATAAATTTAACTGGAAAAAGCTCTCATATAGTGACCCCCGATAAAGGGATAAGTGTTATTCCCGGATTTATTGATTTTGTATCTAAAGTTAAAGATTTGGAGCAGGTTAAAAGTGGGAAAATATTTTTTGGTATAGGAAAAGTTTCTATTGGTGAGGCTCGAAACATTCTTCCAGGAAATGCAGAGATCGAAGCAACAATTAGAGGCAGCAGTCTAACAGATATCCAAAATTTTTTAGAATCCTTTAGCTCTTTTATTGATTCTTTCAAAGAAAAGAGCGGTATAAGAGTGAGTTTAAAAAAGGGGGCTACTTGCCCTGAAGTTATTATAGATGATTATCTCTTTGATAAGCTAAAAGGTCCACTCTCACTTAAATTTCCATTTTCAGTTTGCGAGAGAAAACTCACAGCTGAAGATTTTGGATACTTTTCTAAAAAATACCCCTCATTTTATTTCTGGCTCGGATGCAGAGAGGGTAAAGAGACTTTTGGTTTACATTCCCCCTATTTCTACCCCCCAGACTCAATAATAGATAATGGTATTAAAGCTTTTCTGGAATGCATAAGAGCCACAGATTAAGCTTAAATAAATTTGACACAAGTTGAAAAAATTATTCATATAAAGAATAAGAGAGAATTCTACCATTTGTATCAGTTGTATAATCTATTGTTAGGTTCTGCAATCCATTCTGAAGCCTTGTTGCCTTCTCTATTCCAGTGATACCATAGTAGAAGTTCCAGTTTTCAGTCTGAGGAGGCATTCCTAATTCATCTATTTGTTTACCATATCCACTTATTCTATTCATTCCATCATAAGAGAAGGAAAATGTTGTATTTGTTCCACCCTCTAAAGCTATAAGCTGTGTTAGCCTTCCTCTACTATTCCAGCTAAATGATAAGCTCTTACCATCGGGATAGGTTATATTAGAGAGTCTTCCTCTGCCACCATAGTAAGTATAATTTTCTGTCCCCTGGTTATTTGGATAAGTTACATAATAAATAAATTACATTTCAAAACCTTAATCCTAAACTGTTATCTTATAGATAAAGCAGTCATAATCTTTAATTCCCTTTTCTTTCTTTAAGATGGCTATTACTTCATTACCTTCTATTTTTAACTTAAAAATCTTGTATATTCCATTTGATGATATTGATATATTCTGCTTATTATCTTTGATAATCTGGATTCTTCCTTTTTCTCTATCGTATAAAGCAATAACATTTTCGTTCTCTGAAAAAGTGAGCTCTATATTTATACTATTTGTTAGATTTTGTAGTTTATATGTAGATTTTAGGGCAATATTATCATCTGAAGAATTATATTCATATCTATAAATTGTAAAATCTTCTAATAATACAACGAATGTATCTTTGCCTGCATCAAAGTCGATAGGTTTTTGTGGTAAATTTAGCATAAAGTAAGAAAGGGTGTTCTTCTCAAAGTTTTCTCTTTTAAGAAAAAGTATGGAATTTAAATCTTCGAACATAATGATCAAATTATCGTTAAAACAGCGGATTTTTCTTGCTTCTCCTGCTTGATTTAACTCCTTAATTAAATGAAGATTTGGCACTTCTTTCATTTCTCCATTCTCATAAATTGCTCTTACATGTAAAGGATATTGATAGCCTGACGAAGGAACAAGCCTAACTCCAGTTAAATTAATTTTATCTCCTGTTTCTAATATAAAAAGAGTATTGTTTTCATCTGAACATATTGATGTTGGGGATCTTAGAATCGTTTCTGGGAAATATGAACCCAATAAATTAATATCAATTGCTGTATCTTTACCTTCATGGTTTGATATTGAAGCAATAAAAATGTTAGAAGTTTGAGGTTCTAAAAAGTATAAGCGATTATTATTCTGTGCCACGTCACCAATTTTTATTCCTTCCTGTATAAATGATTGACCAATAAATTTCATATAAATGTTACTTTTTGTTGTTTTGCATGAAGAAAAAGATAAAAATATAAATAGCGATAATACAATAGATAAAAACTGTTTAAAGTTCATATTAAAGCTCTCCTTTCATGCTTCAAAGTTCTTTTCTATATTAACATTTTTGTTTTATTAAACAATCCAAGGCTTGTAACACACCAACTTCGGCTTTAACAGTATTACAATTTGCAGATCCATAATAATCTTTATCAGTTTTATCTTCTTAACTTAATGCGGAAAAATGACTATATCATTTATTCGATTGTTTATATTAGGCAGTTTCTCAATATATTTTAGTCTCTCAAGTTTTTTCTCAAGTTCAATCATTTCTTCTTTATTGTTAAAGCTTCTATCCAATTTACCTTTAAGAATTACGATATCTTTTTCGAGTTCTATTATTCTTTTTTGACTTGATATTGCTCTTTTGATAAATGTATTCCACTCTATATCAGTTGGATTTTTTATCTGGTTAAATAAGTTACTCTCCTTCAAAGCTTCATCATATTCTTTTACAATTTCCTCATATAGTTTACTTATCTGTTTTTCTATTTCTTCTTCATTACGCAAGAAGACTTTACCATCTATCTGAGCGATTGTTTTATCAAAATTAATTGAGTGGAAACATATTGTGATAATAAGAATTATTCCAATAATAGCAGAACCAACCAATAATTTCTTAAAAATCATTTTGCACTCTTTAACTTTTTCTATTTATTGTCTCCATCCATCTTTTAATATAGATTCATACAAGTACTGGTTTATACTTATCACATTCTCTTTGGTTTTTATTTATCCAATTGGCAAGTCCTTTTCCTCTCCCAACTGTAATATCATATTCGCGTCTAAGTCCTCTCATTAAATCATTCCAATCATCTTCTGGTAACATACCTTTAAGTTGATGAACTAATTTTGTCTTATATATAACTTTGGTTATTTGATCTTGCGCTAATTCATAACAATATTTAGCAAGAGCACAATTATGCAAGGAAGGAGTAAAATCGCTTCTTACTATATATGTTCCTCGAGTGAATAATTTATCACAATCTTCTGGCTTGAAATCTTCAGAATTTCCACCACCGCACGGTTCAGCATCATCCCCTCCACTTTTATCAGTTGTATCATCCGTGGTTGTAGTAGTAGTTCCATTTGTTACTACATTTCCCCAGGGATTAGGTATTACGAGATGTCCTTGCATGTAAACTGTTCCATTATCATTATTTGCCCATAAAGGTCCTATACTCATAAATCCATCTCTTGCTCTATAGGTGAATGTGTCATCAATACCATTCGGGTTATGTCTTGTATCAATCATAGTTATCATAAACATAAGTAAGGTTTCCATTTTAGATTTTCAACTTTCTTCATTTTCTAAAAGCCATTCTTAAGAATTAGTTACATTCACAGATACTTCCTCAAGGAGTTTAATTTTAATCTAA
>JBPOJC010000031.1:0-2049 GCA_052034135.1 Caldisericota bacterium
ATCCATTTGTTGATGGTAATGGGCGAACTGCGCGCTTACTTTTAAATTTTGAACTAATTAAAAATGGCTATCCACCTGTGATTATTAAAAATGAAAATCGCGCTGATTATTATGACGCTCTTGAAATGGCTAGTACCACGAAAAATTACACTCTTTTTATTAATCTTGTGCTTAATTTAGTTAATGAAGCCGCTGATAGTTATTTGTTATTGCTCGGTAAGTAATAATAAGTACATCACCGAACTCAAGAGTTCAAAAGTTTCGCATTCAACAACTAAATATAAAAGAGAAGTGTGGCAGTGTAATAAGAAATTTGAAAATGGTAAAAAAGGGAATAAATGTAGTACTCCTCATTTATTTGAAAGAGAGATTAAAGAAGCATTTATTAAAGCCTTTAACTTACTTTGTCAAAAGAAGAATAGCGTTTTAAATAATTGTAAAGACTTCATCACAATACTTAATAATACAAAAGAACTAGATGAAAAAATAATGGTTCAAGAGACAGAAGTTAAAGTCCTTATTAATATCGCTCGTAACTTAGTGGAAGAAAACGCCACTACCGCATTAGACCAAGAAGATTATAAAAATCGATACGCTAAAATCGAGAAGAAGTTTAAAGAAGAACAAGATAAACTTGATGAATTACTAAAGGAAAGAGAGCGTAAAAGAGTGCAAAAGAATAGTATTAAGTTATTCATGAAAGCTTATAAAGAAATGCCCGAAATATTGAAAGAGTGGTCTCTTGAAGTATGGATAACAATAATTGACCACGCTATTGTATATAGTGATGGTAAGATGAAGTTTATCTTTAAAAGTGGTGATGAGATTAAAGTATAAGTTTATAAATTAAATATGTTTCATATGGTTAACAAAACAGGGACTTTAAGAACTTGTCAAGAATGTAATTTATAGTTAGCATTTTTAAATATTAAATAGTACCAAACCATTATTTACACTGGAGAGCGAATCTCTTTTCCTTTTTTCGGAATCCTATTGTCTGAACGATTATAACCTAGGGGGTTGCACATTTGAACGATTTGAAGGGTGGGGGGTGCATGATTGAACGATTACTTCCGAAATTGTATCAATTAGGACAACATGCCATCTTACTAGGTATGCTTTGATACAATTTCAAGGCATTTTTTATTAGAAAAAGATAGAAAAATAATACATTTTTTCGATAATTGATAGTAATTTGACATTTTAAAGGTTATTGAAGGGAGTAATTTTAATTATCTAGAATTCCACTATCTGAACGATTAGAAGTGTTGAGGCAAGGGAAGATATTATAATAGAAAAAATTCATAAATCTGCAAAAACTGGAATCAAGCTTCTGAAAAACACGGAGCGAAACCTCTGAAAAAACCGGAATAAACCTTTTACAAAACATCAAATTTAAATATGATAAAGATGATGATTAATGACTTTTATGGATATCGGTTAAATATTAAGATTATGTTGAAAGTCTTATGTTACTTAATACATGTGCGACAACGAGCCCATGGCTAAGAGACATTGGTGAATCGTGGAATAAAGCAGGGGCAACGGGAGATGGCCACGCTTATTACTTATCAACGATTCCGTTAATTTATTCACCAGCTTTCTACACGAAGAAACTTGACTGGATGAAAAAAAGAGAAGCACTCTTAACACCATTTTTCAGTAATAAAGTTGTTGTTGATGGCTTTATTCGCTTAACGAATAGCGCTGTTAGTCACGATGTAAGAGATAGCTTAAGTAAAATCGATGTACCAACATTTATTATAAGCGCAAAGCAAGACTATTTAACCCCAATTGAAGATCAATACTTGCTCGCCGAAAAAATGCCGAATGTGAGCCATATCACGATTGAAAATTCGGGTCACGCTAGTATGTATGAGCATCCAGGTCTATTTGTGACGCTTGTACTTGGCTTTGTAAATAAAAAAGCAAAAACATATACAATTTAAAAATTTAAGCGTAAATATTATTTATTCAACATTTGCAAAATATTCAAAAATTTGCAAAAACCTTTAAGCATAAAGTTCTAATAATTAATTAAGAATTGCC
>JBPOJC010000117.1:0-37041 GCA_052034135.1 Caldisericota bacterium
TAATTGAACCAAGAGCAATTGTTATAGAAAAGTCCAATAATACTAAGCAGGATTTTACTGTTAAAAACATAACCAATAATAATGTTAACTTTTCTTTAAGCTATGAACTATTCTTAGATAAGGGAGAGGCCTCCCCAGTATCTATTGAACTAAGCACAAATTCACTTTCTCTATCTCCTGGTTCAAGTGGAAGATTTACTGTTAAGTTTAATATAGATAAAACTAAATTTGAAGGAAGCAGAGTAGAAGGAATAATTAAACTAAATGAACTTCATATTCCATTTATAATATTTAAAGATTCAGTTAGTAAAATTGAAGACCAAATATCAAATATTAAAATTACCCCTAATGAACTTTATTTCACTGAAGATAAACAAACTGATGACGTTGAAATCTCATTTAGCTTAAATTATGGAGAAAATCTTAAATATGAAGATACAAATATTAATTATAATTATGGTACTGTTAAAATTAAAATAGTAGATGAAACAGGAGAAGAATGGAGTACTATAGCATCATTATCAAATCTTCTTGTTGGAGACTATAAAATACACTGGAACGGAAAAGATAATGATGATAAATACATATTACCAAAAGGTAAATATTATTTTCAATTCAGTACTGAAAAGCATAATTATGATTCTGGTAAGAATGAAATAACCGAAGTTAAAGCCGGACAACAAATTATTAATGTCAAAGAATCAATTGTTCCTGAACCAATTCCTTTAATAATATCTGCGTACAAAATAGTAGCTCCCAAGCAAGAATTTGACTTTGACATATATCTACCAAAAGCAGAAGAAGTTACAGGTATTACATTTAGCCTTCAATATAGTGCAGATAAGCTTACTTTAAAGAGAGTAATCGAAGGCTATTCACTGAATTCGGATGGTTCTACGGTAAAGGTCTCTGCAGATATTGATGATTCTAAGGGACTTGCCAATATTTCGGCTTTGAGAGATTTCGAAAAAGGTGTAAGTAGCGACAAAGCAAAAATGTTATCGATTGTATTTAAACCAATTGAATCTGGAACATTGAAATTTAAACTCAATTCTTGTTTTGTGCTACTCGAAAATAATCAAAAAGTTAAAGCTCAACCAATTTATCCAAAAGTAAAAGTTAATAAAAATAGTGATTTTCTACTGTCGGATTTGAATAATGATAAAATAGTTGACCAGTACGATTTATTAGAGTTTTCTAAAGCTTATGGCTCTAAATTAGGTGATGGAGAATATAATGATAATTGCGACTTCAATCAGGATCAGAGTATAGATATTTTAGACTTAATAACTATATCAAATGAGTTTAGTAAATCGATATAAATAATTTATTTAGAATATTTATGTTAGGAGAGCGATCAAAATGGATATAAATGTTTATAAGATTAGAAACGAAAAAAGTTATAATCTAATTCTTGGGCAAACCCACTTCATAAAGTCTGTACCTGACTTATATGAAGCATTGAGTGAAAGCTCTCCTAACATTAAATTTGGTCTTGCTTTTTGTGAATCATCAGGTCCATGCCTGCTTAGATTTGCAGGGAATGATAAAGAGCTTATTGATCTCGCAAAAGATAATTTGTATGAAATAAAAGCCGGACACTCTTTTATAATTTTCCTTAAAAATGCTTTTCCTATAAATGTTTTAAACAATATTAAATCTTTACCTGAAGTATGTAGAATATTTTGTGCAACAGCAAATCCTGTGGAAGTTATAATTGCTGAAACTGAACAGGGAAGGGGTATCCTTGGAGTAATAGATGGCTTTAAAACAAAGGGAATTGAAACAGATAAAGATATAGAGGAAAGAAGAGAACTACTCAAAAAAATAGGCTACAGAGAGTCTTAGATTTTCTTTAATAAGAGAAAGGAGATATAAAAAGAGTATGGAGCAGTGGATTTGTAACATGTGTGGTTATATTTATGATTTAAACGAGGGAGACCCAACCCAAGAAATTGTTCCAGGTACACCTTTTTCTGAATTACCTGAAGATTGGGTTTGTCCGGAATGCGGTGCTTCTAAAGTTAATTTTACTGGAATAGATTCTTTAGGAGACGAGTTCTAAACATTAATAATAAAGAATAAATAGCTTCCCAAATAAGAAATTATTTTCGGAAGGATATTGCCCCCTATGAGGATAATAATAATTAGTTCTCCATATAATTCTACGTGAGAAATATTTATATTTCTTTTTAAGAGAGACATGAGAATCAACCAACCATCTAATGGAGGAATGGGCAGAAGAGAAAATAATCCATAATAAATGTTTATTCTTGAAAATAACTTTATAACTGCCGCCAATGTTAAAGAAATATTCTCAGCAGGTTTTATTAGTAAAGCAAGAACAAATCCTAATAAAAGATTTAAAATAATTCCACTTAAAACAATTTTAAGCCTTTGAAGAGTTGATTTATCCTTTAAAACACGATCAGAATTTATTGGTTTTGCCCATCCAAATTTAAAAAATATAAATGGTATCAACCCAATTATATCAACAAACTTAAAAGGATTCAAAGTTAAAAACCCTTCAATTTTTTGATTAATATCGCCTGCTTTGTATGCAAAATAAGATTGAATGTATCTATGTAAAGCAATGCAAAAAAGGGAGAATAATACTACAATTATAGCTTCAAAGCTGAAAATTTTATCAAGAAATATTTCTTTTTGCAAATTATAATAAATAGCTCCAATCATTCCAAAAAAAAGAAGTATTTTTTCAACTTTCGACATTACTTAAATCCTTTCCAGCCAAAGATAAAGACGCCTTTATTTCATCATCTTTATCTTTTATTATTCCATCGTATTTCATAAAAGTAAGTTTTCTTATAATTTTTCCTAATTTTTCTCTTTTAGCATTTGTAATTTTAGCGATTTCATTACCGCTTAACTCCAATTTGATAGGTTTTAATTCATTTTTATACTTCAGTAATTTATCTAAATCTTCACTCTTTAACAGGCTTCCAAGCATAACAAGTTCTTCATCTGAAAGATTGCTCAATACTTCTGCTATCTCAGAATTTTTAGTAGCTTTTGAGAGTTTTTTAACTAATATTTTGTAATTTTTCCTAAAGTTTAAAGCAATTTTGATTTCCTTTTTCCCGGCCTTAAGTCTTTCAAGAATATCACAAGTTTCATCGTCTGTAAGATTTAAAGTTAGAATAACAATATAAGGAAACCATTTTTTCTTGGGTTTTATTAATTTTATTAATTTAGATGCACTCTCTAATTTCTTGATAAGACTTTTATTGATTTTTATATTTCCTGAAAGAATTCTAAGAGCATTTAGCTCACTTAATCTTTTAATAACAGATGGGTTATAATTGACTTCCTCAAGGAGATTTACGAATTCAGATAAAATTCTAAACTTTGAAATTCTTTCAAATATTCCTATATTCATAGCATTAATAGCAGCTTCTTCGGTCTCTTTATCCATTTTGAAGCCATATTTAAATTCATATTCCACTGCACGTAATATCCTTGAAGGATCTTCTATAAAACTTAATTTATGTAATATTTTAATTTTTTTGTTTATTATATCTTCGTAGCAATTGAAATAATCAATTATTTCACCAAATGTTTTATGATTTAATGAAGCTGCTAAAGCATTAATTGTAAAATCTCTTCTATAGAGGTCTTCTCTTAATGAACCAATGCTTACCGTGGGAAGCGCAGCTGGATATTCATAATATTCTTTTCTTGTTAAGGCTATATCAAATACAAGGTTATCGCTAAGTTGAATTTTTGCTGTATTAAAAGTTTTATTTATGGTTATTTTTTTGTCTTCAAATTTTTCACTTTTACGAACATTTTCTACGAATTTATAAAAATCTTTATCAATTAATATATCAAAATCTTTACATTCATAACCCAATATTAAATTTCTAATAGAACCTCCTACTAAATAAACATTTATAGTTAGTTCATCCCCGATTTTTCCAAGAAACTTTAAATATTCCATCACCTCATCCGATAATTCATTAATTAAAAGATCCTTTATATTTTTCTTTTTAAATGCGGAATTTTCATAAAACTTGCTTTTCCTCTCTTTTTCTATTCCATAGAGTGCTCTCAATAAATCTGAACGAGTTATTATGCCTACAATTTTTTTCGATTTAACAACAGGCAATCTTCCATAATTTTTTTCAATCATTATTTTTTCTGCATCTTTTATAGATATTTCTGATGGTATTGTTTTAGGATTTTTAGACATGTAATAGCTTACAGGCATTTTTTTGAGTTTTTCCTCACTAATTCTACCTATATCTCTTCTCGAAATTATACCAACCAACTTTTCATCAACTACAACAGGTAGCCCCGAGTAACCATATCTTAACATGAGTTTCAAGGCTTCTTCAGCAGAAGTATCTGGAGTTATTACTTTAACAGGGGAACTCATAAAATCTTCTACTCTTCTTGTTGATTTAGTATTTTTTTTAACTTCTCTCAAAACACGTAGAACTAAAGAGTTCAAATCTTCAGTATTTTTTTGAATAAATGCAGAAGCAGCTTGAGGATGACCTCCTCCTCCAAGGCTCTCTATTGTTTTACCAACATTTACAATATTTGCGTCTCTTGATCTTCCAATTATCAGGACATCATCTTTAAATTTAGTTATTGTAAAAAGCGCATCTACGTCAGTTGTTTCTATAAGTTTATGAGTAAGGAATGACACGCCTTCGACATATGTTTCAACACTCACAGGACAAATTGCAATATTCACACCCTTTATCTCTACAGTTTCAATTGCATCTAAAAATTTGCCAAACAACTCTTTTTGTAGTTCATTAAGAGCAGGAGAAACAAATTCAGAAACAATTGTGAGCTTCCCACCCTTTTTAAGGAAGTATGCACAAGCTTCAAGATCTTTTTCAGAAGTTGAAGAAAAAGTTAATGAACCTGTATCTTCATAAATACCTAATAAAAATAAAGTTGCTTCTACCTGGTTAAAATTAATATTTTTTTCCTTTATAAGCTCATAGAGGATTGTCATTGTACTACCATATTTTTTAATAGTCGCTTCATTAAATTTTGATTGATTTTCCACTGGGTGGTGGTCGAAAACTGAAATATATAAATCTCTTTTTAAGGTTTCTTCGTATAGAGGTTTAATTCGAGAAATGTCTTGTGTATCAACTAAATATACTTCACTAACATTTTCGAATGAGATTTCATCAGCAGAATATAGATTTAGATAATCTTTATAAATTGAAATAAATCTTTGAACCTCTATCTCGCTTGATGTGCTTAAAACTGGTATCGTCCCAGGAAATAATTTTGAAACGGCAACTGTTGAAGCTAACGCATCAAAATCAGCATAATGATGAGAAATACCAATTTTGTTGGGACTTAATTTTATTCTTTTTCTATTTCGCTTCTGAACCATTCCTCTGCTTGCTCGCCTGATAATAATTTTTCAACTGCTATTAGTTTTTTCACTTCATTATTATTTTCTAATTCTATTTCTACTAACCAGCCATCATCATAATTGCTATCAATTAACAAATCTGGATCATATTCAATATCTTCATTTAGGTTTACAATTTTACCAGAAAATGGAGATTCTATTTCTAAACTTTCAGAATCGAAGTAAATTGTGGCTACTGTATCTGAAACTTCTACTTCGTTATCAATATAAGTTAATTCAATATTTGTAATTTCTTCAAGCTTATCTATTAGATAACTATCGACCCCGATTCTTGCGATATTTCCTTTAATACTAATCCATAAATGCTGTTTTGTATAGAATAGGTCTTCTCTAAATTCATATTTTCCAATTCGCATACTACTTTAATAAACCTCCACTTTATAAAGCAAATTCTCTAAATATACTAATAAATATAATAGAAAATAAAATGACTAAAAGTGAAAAAGTCAAAAAAGAAAGAAGGTTTTAGGTTAAAAATATGGAAAAGCCAATATTTAGTAAAGATTTAACAAACATAAAAGATCTCAATGACGATAACATAGACTATATTTTTAATGTTAGCGAACAAATGCTTCAGTCGATTGAAAATGATGATAAACTAAACATATGTAATGGAAAAATTCTTGCAACATTATTTTATGAACCATCCACAAGGACAAGACTTTCTTTTGAATCTGCGATGATGAGGCTTGGAGGCTCAGTGATAGGTTTTTCTGGAGTTGAAAGCTCCTCTGTGGCTAAAGGTGAATCTTTAGGTGATACAATTAGAACTGTTGCAAACTACTCTGATATAATTGCGATTAGGCATCCATCCGAAGGAGCAGCAAG
This sequence comes from Caldisericota bacterium, assembly GCA_052034135.1. GTDB lineage: Bacteria > Caldisericota > Caldisericia > UBA6126 > JAGPKI01 > JAGPKI01. Next base: position 6,254 of record JBPOJC010000117.1, read on the forward strand.
AGTTGCAGCAGAATATTCTAAAGTACCAGTTATAAATGCAGGAGACGGTGGACATCAGCATCCGACTCAAACTCTCCTTGACCTTTTCACTATAAAAAAGAAAAAAGGCACAATAAAAGGATTAAATGTTATGCTTGCAGGCGATTTAAAGTTTGGTAGAACCACTCATTCTCTTGCTCTTGCTTTAGCAAGGTTTGGAGTAAATTTATTCTTTTCTTCTCCTCCAGGGCTTGATATGCCAGATTATATCATAAGGACGTTAAAAGAAGAATATGGCATTAACTCATATATAAGTAATGATATTAGGGATTATATAAATGAGGTTGATGTTATTTATATGACAAGAGTACAACGTGAAAGATTGGTAGAAGCTGAATATTTAAAATATAGGGGAAGTTATATCCTAACAAAAGAAGTATTAAAAGAAGTTAAAAAAGATGCAATAATAATGCATCCCCTACCAAGAGTTGACGAAATTTCTAAAGAGGTTGATTTGGATAGTAGGGCAGTTTACTTTGAGCAAGCATTTTTTGGTGTTCCAGTGAGAATGGCACTAATTTCTATATTATTGGGGGTAAAATAAATGAAAATGCAGATGGTTACAAATGGAACAGTAATTGATCATCTTCCAGTTGGCAAAGGGCTAAGGTGTTATGAGTTATTAAAAAGACATAATTTAGGGGATGTTATGGTTATAATTTTCTTAAATGTCCCCTCAGAAAGATTAAAGAGGAAAGATATGATTAAAATTGAAGGTTTTTACCTCGACGAAGAGACTTCAACTTATCTTTCTTTAATTGCTCCCCACGCAACAATAAATATTATTAATGATTCTAAAGTGGTAAAAAAAATTAATCCAATACTACCAAAAGAGATAAAAGGCTTAATCAAGTGTATTAATTCAAGGTGCATAACAAATACAGAAGGTTATAACCCAGAGTATGAAGTAAAATCCGTTGATCCTGTAATACTCAAATGCAAATACTGCGAGTTTGAATTTGCACCGGAATAAATTATTATAATAAATAATTATTAGAAAATCTCTTTAAAATAATTTACATAAAAACTTTATAGATATTAACTTTTTGTTAGTTTCTTAATTAAAAGTATTTAATTTTTAAACATTCACACAAAATTATTCAGTTTTTTAAGTTTTAATTTTGATAGAATCTTACTTTCTAATCAATATCACCAGAACTTAACAATTTATCGATTTTACGTTCGGGAGCATTAAGAATTCTATTCACATTATGAGCATAAATCAGGGTGGTGTTTATGTTTGAATGTCTTCCTAATGCTTGAGCTTCTTGAATTGTAGCTCCAGCCTGCAAGGCAAGGGTAATTGCAGTATGCCTTAAACTGTGAGCTGTTAATCTCTTGTTATTAATTCCAGCGTTTCTAAGACGTGTCTTAACTATGCGAGACACAGAGCGTGTAGTTAATCTTTCATTGTTGTTTCTAAGGCTTACCGAGGCAAAGAGAGGCTCAGAATCAGATTTCACATTTCTTAAAGAAAGATAATCATATATAGGATCTAATGTATCAGGAGTTAATACTACAAATTCATCTTTTACTTCTCTACCTTTTCCCTGTATCCACAAAACTGCTTCTCCGCCTTCCTGTCTGATATCAGAAACATCGGCTCTGACAACTTCTATTGTTCTAAGGCCTGTTCTTATCAATAGATTTATAATTGCATAGTCTCTCTTGCCTTTAAGGGAATCTCTTGGTATGCTCGATAAAAGACTCTTTATTTGATGAAGAACTAAAGGGTCCTTTCTAAAACCTTTTGCCCTTTTTGCTCCTTTTATTCCTTTCGCAATGTTTGGATATCCTTTTTTGCTTTCTAACCACTCAAAAAATTTCCTCACAATTAATACATAACTTGAAACAGTCAATGGTGATAAAGCTTTCTCTTCTGTTAAATATTTCTTATAATTCAAAATATCTTCTCTTGTAAGATTAATTCTACCTTCTAAATTGTTGTACCAGTATTCAATGAATTGCTTCATCTCTCTGCTATATGTTTCTTTTGAAGACTTTTTAACATCTAAATCATTAATAAAGACAGCAACAAAATTTTGGATTGAATCAAATGTAGGTTGAATAGATTTGGATATACTTACTTCTATAGGATTTTCATTTTCCATTTTTTAAATCTCTACTTGATCTATTGATGAAATTATATCCCTAATAAGCATATAATCGCTCCTAAAAATTGTTATTAAATTTCTATAAAGGCGAGTTCTAAACTCTATTGAATTATTTATGGTAAGAAGTTTATTGAGTAGCGGTTTTATTGCAGGAATAATTTTTTTGTTATTATAAATATTTAATAACATTGAAAAAAGAGAGCTCTCATCTCTCACAAAAAAATCATATTCTGCCTCATCTAATGGATATATTCTTGTATGAATACCAATATTTGAAATTTGAACAGAACTTATAAATCTTCCACCTTCTTTTGAGCCAACAACATAAAGAGAGGCATAATCATGGATTAAGAATCTATTTTGAGGATATCGATTAAATATCTCTTCATAAGAAAGGTTAAGAGCAACTACTCTTCTTTCCCTATCGATAGACTCTTTAAAGATTCTGTCGCAAATGTAAATAGTTGTTACATTATCATCAGCATAGCTTGCAAAAAGATTTCCTTTTAGAAGAGAAATTTCGCTATTGTAAAGTTCGATTGTTATTACACCATCTTCGTTAACTTCTACTATTTCACCTATTGGTAGTTTTTTGTTCAATCTTCTTACCTCCAAAATTAACGTAAATAATTTTTTAATAATAAAGTTTGGTTTAATTATATTATTAGAAGAGAAATTTAAAAGTCTGTAATGAAGCATTTACGGACATAAAGATATTTTTAATTTAGGTACAGGACAAAAATCTAAAAATAAATTTTGTATGATGCAAAATTTAATCATCCTGGGCCTAACAGGATTCGAACCTGCGACCTACGGTTTAGGAAACCGTCGCTCTATCCTGCTGAGCTATAGGCCCATTTATAAATAATTAATTCTTATAAAGAATTATAATTAATTAAATAATGCAAGACAAATTTTCACTAATTCTTGACATTAAAATGTAAATCAAATTTTATTCATCCTAAAATTAGAAGTAAGAAAACAATAAACAAAAAAATAGTAATCAATATGTTACTATTTAATGCCGAACTCAGAAATAATACTTTCCAACCACGAAAGAGCGAATTTAAAAGCTTCTATTCCTTCATCATAATCCGTACAAGGGATAGTTGCAATCACTTCATTTCCTTCGCTTAATTTTAGAGATTCAGGATTTGTGAGCTCTTCATGTTGTAAAATCATTGCTATATGTTGTGCAACATGAGCAAATGTTGTACCCTCGTTCACAACTCTTAAAAAACCACCATTTTTAGGATATTTACAATTATGCCGAAGAAGTGCAGGAAATCTTTCAAATATAATTCGTATAACCTCTTCTGGCCATTCAGTTGTAGAACTGCCAAGTTTATCAATTGTAAATTCTATATATTTATTATTTCCCTCTTCTTTTAAGCGACTCGATTTTATTTTTATTAGCATTAATGATGGCTCCTTCCCTTTTGTAAAATTTTTTAGGAAGCTACTTTTTAGTAATTGTAAATACTTTAATTCTTAAGTTTGTCAATATTTTTTAAAGAAATAATTAATTAATTTCTAATTTTAGTTTAAAGTCATTTAAGAAGTCGAGGGGTTGACATAAGCTCATTTAATTTATAAATTAATATCATGCGCTTTAAATTAACAAAATATAACTATACTTTCAAGGAGGTGCAATAATGCAACAAATTATAAATCCATCTGTGTCTGTTCCTATTCCTGGCGATAAAGCCAAAAGGATTATACAAATTGATGATGAATACATGATGACTGCAACAAAAACTTCTCCTCTTGCTATAAAGCGTGGAGAGGGAATTGTTTTAGAAGACGAAGATGGTAACATCTTCTATGATTTTACTTCTGGTGTTGGAGTTTGCAATATTGGACACTGTCATCCAAAGATTGTCCAAGCAATCAAGAAACAAGCAGAAAATCTCATTCATTTTGCAGGAACAGACTATTATTATGAGGTGCAATCACTTCTCCTTAAAACTCTTGCTGAGCTTGCTCCGGGTAACTTTAAAAAGAAGGTATTTTTCACAAATTCTGGGGCTGAATCTGTAGAAGCTGCAATAAAAATAAGCAGGTTTTATTCAAAACGTCCACATTTTATTTCTTTTATAGGTGCTTTTCATGGCAGAACTATGGGGTCTTTATCTTTAACATGCTCAAAATCGATTCATAAAAAGGGTTTTTCTCCTTCAATGCCGGGCGTTATAAATGTTCCGTACGCTTACTGCTATAGATGTCCTTATAAACAGGAAGTAAGTGAATGCAATTATTATTGTGCCGAAATAATTGAAGATTTATATTTCAAGCATGTTGTAGACCCAGAAGATGTTGCAGCAATATTTGTTGAGCCAATTCAAGGAGAAGGTGGCTATATTGTTCCTCCTAAAGGATTTATTCAAAAAATTAAAGAAATTTGTGAAAAATATGGGATAATATATGTAAGTGATGAAGTTCAAGCCGGATTTGGAAGAACTGGTAAATTTTTTGGAATTGAGAATTTTGGTATTGTTCCTGATATGATTACTATTGCTAAAGGAATGGGCTCTGGTTTGCCAATTGGTGGCGTGATATTCAATTCAGAATATGATTTTCCTTATAAGGGTGCGCACTCAAATACTTTTGGAGGTAATCCAGTTTGTTGTGCTTCATCTCTTGCTACGATTGACATTCTCATAAACGACGGAGTGATTGAAAATGCAAGAATAGTTGGAGATTATTTTCACAACAAATTATTGGAACTTAAAAATAAACATGAAATAATTGGAGATGTTCGTGGTATTGGTTTGATGCAAGGAATTGAGATAGTGAGAGATCGTAAGACAAAGGAAATTGCTAAGACTGAGAGAGATAGAATAATAGAAGAATGTTTAAACAATGGCTTAATAACAATTGGATGCGGTTTATCAAGTATACGTTATATTCCGCCTCTAATCATTAAAAAAGAGGAAATTGATATAGCAATTGATATAATAGATAAAGCAATTACAAATGTCGAAAAAAATAGGAATTAACACCCTAAACAGTAATTTTATACTTCCTAAATATGCTCATGATGGAGATGCTGGTTTAGATTTATTTTCAATAGATGATATTTTCCTACCACCCGGGGAAAGAAAAAAGGTTGGCTGTGGTTTTTCTATTGCAATTCCAGAAGGTTTTCTTGGTGCAATTGCGCCTCGTTCAGGTCTTGCTATTGAATATGGAGTGACTGTTTTAAATTCATGGGGAGTAGTTGATCCTTCATATAGAGGGGAAGTATCTGTAATTTTAATAAACCTAAGCAATAAAGAAGTAGTACTAAAAAAGGGCAGCAGAATTGCTCAATTGATTATAGTACCGTATGAAAAAGTAGAATTATACATTGATTCAGAAAAATTAAATTCAACAGATAGAGGCGAAAAGGGATTTGGTTCATCTGGAATTTATAAAGAATAGAGTATATAATAAATTTGGTTTAAGTGGAGGTAAATCACTTTGAAAAAGACAAATATTTTCTTCGTAATTATTATAACTGCTGTACTTGTTCTAAGTAGTTTTTCAAATGGATCAATAGTTTCTGCTAATGACAGTAAAATAGTTGAACTATCATATTATGAAGAAATTAAAAACTCTTCTAAAAAAGAAGTTCTTCTGATAAGATTTAAAGGAGACAATGCAATTTCTTATTCTAAAACAAATCAGGCATATCTTGCACAACTCTATGGTAAAAATAATAATGGTCAACTAACAATAGATGAAGATTACATAAAAAGCTTAAAAGATTTACAAGATAGCTTCTTAACGAGGGTAAATAATGTAATCCCTATAAAGTTTCTTATGTCGTATCAACTTGTTTTTAATGGAGCTGCATTGGAAATAAGTGGATATAATATTCGCTATTTGCTTAAGCAACCAGAAGTAGAAAAAATATATTTTACTAAAGATGAATATTATCCTTTAAGGGATATACTCGTACAAACAATACATGCAGTAGATGTCTGGAATATGTTAGATATTAACAAACTTCCTGTTAATGGAGAAGGTACTAAAATTGGAATAATTGACTCTGGTATTGACTATAATCACCCCGACTTTGCTCCGCTTGGTATTGGTGATGACAAAAAAGTTATTTCAGGATATGATTGGGCAGATGATGATTCTGATCCGCTTGATGATACTTCAGAAGGCCATGGTACTCACGTTGCTGGAATAGCAGCAGGTAATAATCCTGATGATTCGAGAAAAAAAGGGGTTGCTCCTCAAGCTAAACTCTGTGCATATAAAGTTTTCTCATCAAAAACTGGAGCAAAAGGCGCACCACCTCAATTTATAATATCGGCTCTTGAGCAATCCGTTAAGGATAAATGCACAGTTGTAAATATGTCCATAGGAAATCCTGCACCAACTCCTTCTGTTGATGAAGGAAGTCCATACTATGAGGCTATCAAAAGCACAAGAGATGCTGGCATTGTTGTTGTTGCAGCTGCAGGAAATGATGGCTCACGTCACAAAAAGAATCCTTGGCCCATTCATGCGCCCGGAACTTTTGAGCCAGCTATTCAAGTTGCTGCTACAACTGACAGGAGCTATCAGGCATTCAAGGCAGTACTTCCAGATGGATTTACACAAACTTTTAATCCTTATCTTTCACGATATACTCCACCATTTAAGAAAGAACATTCAGGATTACCAGTTGTAGATGCTTCATATGGGAGAAAGGAAGATTTTGAAAAAATTGATGTAAAGGGTAAAATTGCCTTAATATCAAGAGGACCTAAGGAAAACCCTGAAACAGGTGATACGCCAATTACATTTAAAGAGAAGAATTTAAATGCAAAGGAAGCAGGAGCTGTTGGATGTATTGTGTATAATTATGACCCAGAACCAATGGGAGCACTTATGTATGATGCCGATGAAGGCGAAGATCCATATTCTTTTGAATTTATTCCAAATATCACTATTAGTGGCTCTGCTTCTAAAATTTTAAAAAGAATTCTTGCAAGAGGAGCAAAACTATATTTCGATGAAAGTTCTTTTGTAATGATTTCGAATTTTACTTCTGCTGGGCCATGCCTTGATGGCGATTTAAACATATTTAAACCTGAAGTTTCGGCACCAGGAACATCAATTAACTCAGCTTATCCAGGTGGTAAATATGTGGATTATCAAGGTACTTCTATGGCAACACCAGCAGTGACTGGAGTAGTTGCTCTTTTAAAGCAAATGCACCCAGAATTGGAACCCAATGATGTAAAAGCAGCCTTGATGAATACTTCTGATGTAATAAAAAATGGATTAAATGGGGAAATATTCTCATATTTTTATCAGGGCGCAGGACAGGTTAATGCTTTGTCAGCCATTCAAACGCCATTAATTGCTTATCCTCCATCTATTATGAAATCAATCGAACAAATTGGTAATAGTATTTCTGTAAATTTAAAAAATATTACAGACAAGGTTGTATCAGTTGGAATTAATACAGAAATTTTTAATTTATCAGACCCTAATATGCCTCTTGATATTGAAATTGATAAAAATAATATCGATATTCAACCGACTTTAACTGAATCTTTTAATATAAAGTTTAAAGTTAATGACGATTATTTTGAGAAAAGAAAATATGAAGGAGCAATTTGGATAACTATTAAAAATAGAAAAACTTTAAATATTGCCACTGAAAAGCTACACATACCTTTTATTATATATAAAGGAAAAATTACAGAGATAGATAATCCTGTAACTGATTTAAGTATTTCAAAGGGTACATTGAGTATGGATAAAGAAGAAAATGTTTTTGTAAGTTTTACGATTAATTCAGGAAGCTATTCAAAAATTTCAACTCCATCAGAAGATGATATAAGTTATTTAAATTATGCCAGCTCCTTAACTATGTATGTTGAAGACGAATACAGTAATAAGTGGGGAGATATTTATTTTGCTGAGAATATTCCTGTTGGAACTTATTCTTTTTACTGGGATGGGAAAAATCTTGATGGTGAAGAATTCCTCCCGAATGGAAAATTTCTTTTAAAGATCGAAATAAGTGGTGCTGAAATAACTGTCGATAATCAAGGTCAAGTTGTTGATAGGAAGGATATTGTTACCGAATCATTAAAGTTGCCAGTTAAGGTTTCGGGTTCTTCTGTTCCTGAGCCACCATTGTTTTTAATTGGGGTTCAAAATAAAGTTAAAGTAGACGAAATATTTACTGTTAATCTTATTTTTGCTGATTGCAAGAATATAAAAGATGTGAATTTAGAGTTATCGTTTTCAAAAAGTAGACTCAAAGTATTAGATGTATTTCCGGGAGAATTTTCTGATGAGAAAAATTTTGATGCTAAGTTAGGAAGTGGTATTATAAAAATAACATCTAAAAGAAATCCAAACTTCGCATCAAAAAGGGGTAAAGTTGCCACCATTAGATTTTCTGCTCAAAAAAAAGGTTTTCCTGATTTGACTGTTTCGTATTATAAGTTGAGCGATGAAGCAGAAAATGAAAGAAGAGCGTTTTTACGAATACCTCGCCTTGATATTTTATCTGAAGAATTTTATTTAGGAGATTTTAACGAAGATAAATTAGTTAATAATTTGGATTTCGGTCTATTAGCTGAGCATTACTACTTAACTTTTGAAGATCCTGATTGGGATGAAAAATTTGATTTAAACAATGATATGATTATAGATTTAGATGATGTTATAATATTTTCAAAATTTTATGAAATTTAAGTTAGGAGGGATTTTATGAGAGTGAAACGCTTTGTTTCTCTATTAGTTTCATTTTTATTTCTTAGTTCTTTTTTCACAATTACTTCGTTTGTTTTTTCAGAAGAGAATAATCCTTTGACTATTGAGAAAATTATTGGTGTTCCTGAAAACAAAGGTGTTTTCCGAATGGCTACACAGGATGGCTCGCAATTTTTTCCTATATATCAGCAAGGTTTAGTAGTTGACTCGAAAGGTTTCATTTATATTGGGGATAGCGGTGAGTCTCAAATTGAAGTATTTGATTCAGGATTTAAATCAGTAAGAAATTTTGGAGAAATTGGTACAGGTAACGGTAAATTTCAATATTTAACTGCAATGTGCATAGATGAAAATGATAACATTTATACAGTTGATAGTTATAATGCCTATATTCAGGTTTTTAGTAGTGATGGTAAAGTGATAAAAAAATTTGGAGAAAAAGGAGAAGGCGATAACAAACTTCTTAATCCATCGGGAATTGCTATATTAAAGAGCGGAGACCTTATAATCTCAGATTATGAAAATGGCGTTAAGGTCTTTTCAAAGAGTGGTGAGTTTAAGCAACTATTTACAAAGGATACTCGTATTTATAATCCAACAGGAGTCGCAGTTGATAGTGAAGGTTATGTCTATATTACAGTTACTGATTACCAGGGAAGATCTTCTTCGATACTTAAGTATTCACAAGAAGGTGAGTTTATTGTAACAGCAGTTTCCTCCGGCATATCGGAGAGTAAGCTCGCTGGATTTACTACATCAGTGTGCATAGACGAAAACTATTTATATGTGACTTCTTTAGGTAGCAATAATATATATGCACAGAAGTTCGAAATTGAAAAAGACCCTAAAGCACCTCTAAAATTTATAGAGATTCTTTCAAGCTATCCAAAAGATGGCAGAATCGGTGAAACGGATATTGCTCTTCCAACTTCAATATTTGCAAAGGATAGTTCAGTTTACATTCTTGACGGTTTAATAAATAGGTTAATTGTTCTTGATGAGGCAAAAAAACTTAAAGGATCGATTCAGTCGCCAGTTTTACTTTATGGGTATCTTTATGGAAATCAAAAGAAACCTAAAGGCTATATGTCAAATCCACAAGGAGTTCGAGTAGATAGTGAAGGTAGGATATTTGTAGGCGATAGTAATTATCATGATGTTGTTGTGTTTGATTCAGAAGGAGAAGAAATTAATCGATTTGGAAAATTTATTACTCAAAGAGGTATAGTTCCTGGTGAATTTTACAACCCAACTGATCTCATTGTTGACTTAGATGGTTATGTGTATGTTAGCGATATTGCTACAAATGTAGTACAAGTGTTTGATCCAGATTTTGAGCCAGTAATGGCTATTCAGGAAGGATTTAACAATCCTCAGGGGTTGGCCTTCGATTCAGAAGGAAATCTTTTAGTTGTAAGTTCAAAATCTTCAATTGTTTCAAGAATTGATATAAGCGATGTTATGGATGAAGAAGCGAGCGAAATTGATTCCTATTCACTTAAAGGTGAATGGCCTGTTGGCATTTCAGTTGATAAAGATGACAATATGTATATTGCATTTGCTAGCACAGATGAAGTTCATATAGTTGATCCCGAAGGAGAATTGATTAAGAGAGTTGGCGGTAGAGGTACTGAGCCTGGTAAATTTACAGTTCCCCAGGGTGTATGTGTTGATAGTGAAGGCAATTTCTATGTCGCAGAAACAGAAAGTGGTAGAATTCAAAAGTTTGACTCAGACGGAGAGCTTATATGGTGCTCTGAACTTAACTGGCCAGGTTTTACTCTTATTGTTCAAGATTCGGATGGAAAGTTGTACGTTACCGATTGCTTGCATAGTACTGTGCTTGTAATTTCAGATGAAACTGCTTCTCCTCCAACTCCTCCAGGACCCATCCAATCAGAAGCATCATTTAAACTTGAAATAGCAACTGAAGATTTAATAGAAGAAGACAATATTATTGTAAGATTAGTTGGCAATAAATTGGAAAATATTGGCTCAATTTTAGTTGGAATTAAATTTCCAGAAAATCTTCTTGAATTTAAGAGCGGGGATCCTGGTGAATTGCTTACCGGTAAAATTAAATTTAAATGCAGTGAACCACAAGCAATTGAAGGATTAGTTACAATTTCTTGTGAAACAGAAGAAAGCGCTGGAGTAAGTGGAAGTGGAGTAATTTATGAATTAGAATTCACCAATAAAGCTTCGGGGGATGGAGCTTTGGAAATTGATAAAGTGGTTCTTAAAGATCCGAAAGGAAGGGAATTACTTCCAGGAAGGATCGAAAGAACAGTTTCCTTTACAATTAAACCTAAAGACGTTACACCTCCAATTTTAGAGATTGAAGAAATACCAGATGTTTCTTACGACGAAAAACTAACAATAAAAGGTAAGACTGAACCAGGAGCAGTACTAATTATAAACGGAAAAGAAGTTCCAGTTAAAGAAGATGGCAGTTTTTCTGTTGAAATTGTTCTAACGATGGGAGAAAATAAAATAGAAATAATAGCAAGAGATGCTGCTGGCAACGAAACAAAGATTGAAAAAATTGTTACTCTAAAAGAAAGAATAATAATCAAACTTCAGATTGGCAGTAATGTTATACTTATTAATAATAAAGCAGGAAGTTTAGACGCTCCACCCTTCATTGATAAAAATTCAGGTAGAACATTAGTGCCCATAAGACCAGTTGTTGAGGCGATAGATGGTAAGATTGATTGGAATAACGATGAAAGAAAAGTTACTATAAACAAAGATAATATAAGAATTGAGCTCTGGATAGGTAAAACAACTGCTTTAGTAAATGGAGAAGAAGTAAAAATTGATCCCGAGAAACCAGTTGCTCCTGTGATTGTTTCTGGAAGAACCTTTTTACCATTAAGGTTTGTTGCTGAAAATCTTGGATTTAAAGTTGATTGGGATGCCGATACCCAGACTATTACTTTAACTTATCCTGATCCTGAGAAGTAAATTAGTCTAAAGGTTAAGTTAATATTAAATTATTAGAGACCCTGTGTATAAGAGTAAAGTTATACAGGGTCTCTTCTCTTTATTATTACATTTCGGCGATTTTTCCAGTTTTAGATCAACAAATCTAATTTTCTGTTCATCCACACACTGTCATTTTGAAAGTGTGGTATTTTAGCACTTGCCCGGAAGCTCTCTTCATAATTATGTCCTTAGAGAAGGAGATCCTTCGGTAGCTTAAGAAAACGCTCCCTCAGGAAGACGGAGCGGTTGCATTAGATCCCTCGGGAGCAAAATAAAGATATGCTCCCTCAGGAAGACCAGTGAAAGGTGATTAATATTAAATAATTAACTAAGAACACTACAAATTGTGCATAACAGAAAGAAACAAAAATACCACTACCACTGCTAAAAATTTATATTAAGAAGATATTGCTTTAAAAGCTTTGGGGATATAATCAATAATATCTGTTGGCGTTAAAGACCATTCAGTTTTAACTTTTGCTGCGAGGTCACCAGCTATAGAATGGATAGTGCATCCTAATAGGCTTGCATTAAAAGGCTCATATTCCTGAGCAAGAAAGGATGCAATAGTTCCAGAAAGAACATCTCCGCTCCCTCCTTTTGCCATCCCGGGATTACCAAAGTTGTTTATGTAAATATTGTCATCTTCTGAAGCAATTACAGTTGATGCACTTTTAAGCACGATAGTGCAATCCCAGGTATGAGCATAATTATCTGCAATTTCTACTAAATTTCTTTTTATTAAATCAACCCCTAAGCCTGTTAGATAAGACATTTCTCCTATGTGTGGTGTAAGAACAAGTTTTGCTTTGTGCTTAAACTCATTAATAATTTCGTGTATAGCAAAAAGTGCATCAGCATCAAATACCATTACTCCATCCCAATTTAGGTAAATTTGCTTTATAAAATTAATGACATCTTTATCTCTTCCAATACCAGGACCAACAAGAAGAATTAAGTTTTTATTAATTGGAAGATTAATAAGAGCATTTAGAGTTATATCAGAAAATAAGCCTTTATCATCCGTTGGAAGAGGTAAATGAATGCACTCATCAGGTAAAGAAGAACTGAATTGATGCTTTAAGTTTTCCTTGTATGCAGCATATGTAAGTCCTGTACCTGTTTTTATAGAAGCAGATGTAGCTAAAGAAAGAGCTCCTATGTAATTTTTGGAACCACCAAGAACCAAGACTCTACCATAATCTCCTTTATGAGTATCTTTCTCTCTTGTTTTTAAATATGGTTTAATCTCATCTAAAGAAGTAAATGTAAATAAATTTGGTTTTTTCTTGCTAATAAGTTCTTTTGGAATTCCAATTTCTTCAATAATTAGCTCACCAGTGTAACCTTTTCCAGGGTAAAGTAAATGACCTACTTTTGGATTAGAAAAAGTTATAGTTTTTTCCGCTTTTATTGCTACTCCGAGAATTTCTCCTGTGTCTGCTGAAATACCAGAAGGGATATCGATTGAATATATTGGAGCTATCTTTGAATTGTTTATATATTCTATAATGTCGGATATAAAACCTTCTATTGGTCTTGTAAGTCCAACTCCAAAAATTGCATCAACAATTAAATCAGGATTTAACTGAGAAATGGTATTTATTATCTGTTTTGAGTCGTAAGATATGTAAACTTTAATTTTATCTTCCGAATTCTCACTGCAATTTAAAAGAATTTTTAAGTTTTCATATGCTGCATCTTTGTATTTATCAATTTCCGATAAAACGAATACATTTACTGTCCAACCATAAATGAAAAGTAATCTTGCTATTACAAATCCATCTCCACCATTATTGCCGGGGCCACAGATTATTATAGCTTTTCTTTGGTTTTTAGAGGAGAAATCTTTATTTATTACATCAGCTGAAACTTTACCAGCTATTTCCATTAAATGAATAGATGAAATTCCAAAATTATCGCTTGCAACTCTGTCTAACTCTTCAGATAAATTCTTATTGAGAACTCTCATTTATTTAAAGAATAAGCGCTAAAATTGCCTTCTGTGCATGGAGTCTATTTTCAGCTTCATCAAAGACGATAGATTGCGAACCATCCATTACTTCATCAGTTATTTCTTCTCCTCGATGTGCGGGTAAACAGTGCATAACAAGAGCATTGTTTGGAGCATAACTCATTAGCTTTGAATTTACTTGATATGGAGAAAAAATGCTTAAGCGTTTATCATGTTCATCTTCTTGTCCCATTGAAGCCCATACATCGGTATAAATGAAATTTGCTTTTTCTACTGCTTTTATAGGGTCATTTGTAATTTCTAATCTAACACATTTTTCTTTTGAATCTTCCTCGAACCACTTTATTATTTCGGGCTTTGGCTCGTAACCCTTTGGCGAGCATATTGTTATATTTACACCAGTTTTTGCAGCAGCAAGCATAAGGGAATTACTAACATTATTGCTATCTCCAATGTATGTTAAATTAATATTTTCAAAACTGCCTCTCTTTTCAAGAATTGTAAAGAAGTCTCCAATTGCCTGGCAGGGGTGGAGAAAATCTGAAAGACCATTAATAACAGGTACATCACTGTATTTAGCAAGATCGATAATGTCCTTATGGCTGAAAACACGAGCCATTATTCCATCAACATATCTTGCCAAAACTCTTGCTGTATCAGCAATGGTTTCACCTCTTCTTAATTGTAACTCAGAACTGCTCAAAAAGAGCGCTTTCCCACCAAGCTGGTTCATTGCGATTTCGAATGAAACTCTTGTTCTTGTTGAAGATTTTTGAAATATCATTGCAAGGTTTTTGTCTTTTAAGATGGGTTTAAAAATTCCTGTTTTAGCCTCTATTTTTAAAAGCTTTGTTGTTTCAAATATGAAGTTTATCTCTTCAGAAGTGAAATCATGAATCGAAATAAAATCTCTTCCTTTAAACTTATCAGGCATATTAGGCCCCCATTTAATTTTTGAATTTACTTTTAAGAAGATCCTCGAGAGTTGGGCTACCAATCTCTTGTAGGACATAATCAACTTTAACAGTTTGTCTATTTATTGGAAACAGCCTTCTTAAATCAACAGGTGTTCCTATGATGACTGTATCTGCCTCTGAATTATTTATTGTTTCTTCAAGCTCTTTTAACTGTGTTTCACTATATCCTAAAGCAGGCACAACCATATCGAGGTTAGGAAATTTTTCATATGCTTCCTTTATTGAACCAACTGCATATGGTTTTGGATCAACTATAGAGGATGCGCCAAACATTTTTGCTGCGAGAAAACCTGCTCCAATATCCATTTCTCCATGAGTGAGTGTTGGGCCATCTTCAATAACAATAACATTTTTACCCTTTATTTTTGAAGGATCATCTACAATTAATGGAGAGGCTGCTTCTAATATAGTAGCTTTTGGGTTTACTTGCATTATGTTTTCTCTCACAGTAATTATATCTACTAAATCTGCACTCTCGATTTTGTTTATTATTACAACATCAGCCATTCTTACGTTTGCTTCTCCGGGGTGATAGCTAACTTCATGGTAAGGTCTTAATGGGTCAGCAACTACAATATGAAAATCAGTTTTATAGAAAGGCAGGTCGTTGTTCCCACCGTCCCAAAGAATTATATCAGCTTCAGTTTCGGCTTGCCTTAAAATTTTCTCATAATCAACACCTGCATAAATTATTGACCCCATCTTGATGTAAGGCTCATATTCTTCCATTTCCTCGATAGTGCATTTATATTTCTCAAAATCCGAAATATTTTCAAACCTTTGAACTATCTGTTCTCTTAAGTCCCCATAAGGCATAGGATGTCTAATTGAGACAACTCGTTTTCCCATGTTTGAGAGTATTTTAACAATCTTTCTACTTGTTTGACTTTTGCCTGAGCCAGTTCTCACAGCACATACTGAAATAACAGGTTTACTTGAAGAAAGAGCAGTTTTATCATATCCTAAGAGCCAATAATCTGCACCAGCGGCAATTACTTCTGATGCTTTATGCATTACATACTCATGAGAAACATCTGAATAAGAAAAGCAGACAACATCTATTTTAAACTCATTTATAAGCTTCGTTAATTCTTCTTCTTGATAAATTGGTATACCGTTAGGATACAATTTACCAGATAATTCGAATGGATATTTCCTCTGAGAAATATTAGGAATTTGAGTTGCCGTAAAAGCTTTTACATCAAATTCATCATTATCTCTGAAATAAACATTAAAATTATGGAAATCTCGACCTGCAGCCCCCATTATTAAAACATTTCTCTTCATCGATTTCCTCCCTTATGAAATTTGTTCAATTTTTAATTCCGTAAATTCTTGCCGATGTCCCAATCTTCTGTGGTTATTAGTTTTATTTTTATAAGTGTACACGGAAAGTTTCTTGCCCTTACTGTGTCTTAATATTTTTGCTCTTACAGTAAAAGAATTTACGGAAGGCGGAGTGATTAAATTATCCTTATCAATGACTACTAATGGTTTAAATTCTACTATGTCGCCCACCTTCTTATCTAATTTTTCAACTTTAATTGTTGAGCCTTCTAAAACTTTGTATTGTTTTCCGCCAGTTTGCACTATAGCGTACATTTTTCATTACCTCCTTTTAGTAAAAAATAATAACAACTATAATTAATATGATAGAATAATATAATAAATCTCAAAGCTATAAAGTCAAACAAAATAAATGGTATAAACAATAGAGAAAATACTATACATAATTTATAATTTAGAAAAAATTTATTGTAGATATTAATTCATAAAAGTTTGCTTGTTAAATAAAATTGATGTATTTATATTAAGGTATTTAAATAAAAAATAAAAAGAAAGGCAATTACATTATGGCAAAAAAGACTGGAAAAAATTATATACTACCGATTATTTTAGTTGTTTTAATTTTGATTGTATTGTTTTTCTACTTTTCAAAAAACGAACCTAAAGTTATTGAAAAAGAGCTACCTTTTTCTGTAATTGAACTTGGCAATATTACAATCAAAGACCCTGGCTATTATGTTATTAATAGTAAAGATGAATTAGATCAGCTGTTAAATAAATCAATGTACAGTTTTAGAGGAACAAAGGAATCAAATAATAATTTTAAATTAGCTGCTTCTTCTGAAACGGTGATACCCGAAGTTGATTTCGAAAAGTACACTTTAATAGCAGTTTTTATGGGTGAGTTACCAACATCAGGTTATAGCATTAAGATTGATAAAATAATTGAAGAAAAAAAGGATGTAAAAGTATTTCTCACAGAGACTTCACCAGGGAAAGACTGTCTGGTTAATCAGGTTTTTACTTATCCTTATCAAGCCGTTGAAGTTCCAAAAATCTCTAAAAGTGTAAATTTTATTTCAAATAAAGTGGTTGAAGACTGTAATTAAGCATATTTGAGGTAAAGTTATGTTGGATTACTTTTTAAATGACAATCAGAAAACAATAAAGAATCTTGCAAGCAGGTTTGCAGAAGAAAGAATAAAACCTGTAAGAGAAGAATTAGATAGAGAGAATAAATTTCCTAAAGATTTAATAGATGAGCTCGGAAAGCTTGACTTTATGCGAATTTTTATACCGAAAGAATTTGATGGTTTTGGATATGGCGTAACAGAGCTATGTATAGTTTTAGAAGAGATTTCAAAAGTTTGTGGAGGAGTAGGAACTTCCTATGCAGTTAATGCTTTAGGGGCTTATCCTATTGTTAGATTTGGGACAGACGAGCAAAAAAAGAAATATTTACCCGAAATAGCTAATGGTAGGAAGCTTGCTGCTTTTGCCTTAACTGAACCAGAGGCTGGCTCTGATGCATCTAATATCCATTCTTATGCTCAACTCAAAGGAGAAGAGTATATATTAAATGGGTCAAAAATTTTTATAACAAACGGTGAAGTAGCTGATATTTACGTTGTAATTGCAACAGTTAATTTTAATAGAGGAGTAAGAGGTTTAACAGCTTTCATATTAGAAAAAGGGATGCATGGGTTTCGCTTTGGGAAAAAAGAAGACAAGATGGGAATCAGGGCATCTACCACGTGCGAGCTTATTTTTGAAGACGTAGTTTTAAAAAAAGAGAATATCCTTGGAGGAGTAGGAAGAGGATTTCTTATAGCAATGGATAATTTTGATCATTCGAGACCGGGAATAGGCGCACAAGCTGTGGGTATTGCTCAAGGTGCTTTTGAAGAGGCTCTAAAATATTCTAAAAATAGAATTCAATTTGGTGAACCCATTATATCTCAAGAAGGGATAAAGTTTATGCTCGCAGATATGGCTACAGAAATTGAAGCTGCAAGAATGCTTGTTTACTCTGTGGCAAAAGCAATTGACAATAACCCGAATAAGAAGTTTTCAAAAGAGGCTGCAATGGCAAAACTTTTTGCCTCTGATATGGCAATGAAAGTCACAGTTGATGCTGTTCAAATATTCGGCGGTTATGGCTATATGAAAGATTATCCTGTAGAAAAGATGATGAGGGATGCAAAAATTACTCAAATTTATGAAGGCACTAATCAGATTCAAAGGCTTGTAATCGCTCAAGAGTTAATAAGAAAATTAAATTAATGTTCATTAATGTTTGTCATATCTTGCTCTCCGCTGTCATTCCGAAGTGCGTATTTTGCAATCGTATTGAGAAATCTCTATTCCATCATCCCAGAATGTATTTATCGGGGATCCAAACCAATTTTTAACATTTTTTGTATTTAGGAGTGACAGAATTATCATTTTTACCCCACTTATATATATGGAGAGTTTATTTTTACACATTTTGCATGAGGTAGAAATATGGAACCATCCTTGGTATCCTGGATTCCCGCAATCGCTAAGAATGACAAAGAAGGTTACGGGAATGACAAGAAAAATCGCCGGAATGACACGCAAGGAGTTCCTTACGAATCAAAATACGCTCCCCCAGGAAGACTGGGAGGATGGTCATTCTTAGTGTTAGCAAAGAATCTCCTACCACCTCACCGTCATTCTGAGCGTTAGCGAAGAATCTCCTCATTTAATCATTTTTTATTTTTTCTTACTCTTTTCATTCCTATTCCTTGACTTTTATAAATATAGGCTTAACTGTATTAGACTAATACAGTATTCAGAAGCTTTTGAGAATATTTATGGAAAGGAAGTATTTTAATGGACGATTCGACATTTTTCAAAAGTTTTACTCAAGCAGATCCACTAATTAGGACTGGTGCAATTATAGGTTATTACTTCTCTGCCATATTAGCAATAATATTGTTTTTCTTTATTTTGAAGATTTATTACTCTCGTTTCATTAAAGATTACAAAATAAAGAATTCTACAATTGTACTTGATGTTTTGTTCATTATCATTATAGATAAAGGTATTAGATGTCTTGTCATGCAACAAGTTGAAATATTTATGGCAAGTTACCTCGTTAATAAAGTAAACGCGGGATTAATAGAGTTTGATACACTTCAGTTAATTGTTGCTGGTCTTGACTCAATCATTTCAATAGCTGCAACGATAGGAGTTATATTGTATATTTTCCTAAAGAGAGTTGTACCTTTCAGAAAAGCTGAAAATAAATTAAATAAAGTAAAAGATTTCTTTATTCTGCTACTTTATTTGCTTGTAGGTTCAATAATATTCAAGATTATCTATTATTGCGTAGCACGATTAATTCTTAATAGTAATTATTCATTATTTGAAGGTTTCTTGAACTATAAAAATTATCTTGACTTCTTTATTCCTATGCGTTAAATAGGCGTTAAATAGTTTATTAAAGATAGAAATTTCTGTTTTTTAAAGCTGTAAACAAATGGTATTAATGATCCATATTCATATAGAGCAAGATATGGATTTATAAATATTGGAGACTTATGGGCAAATAATGATGACGGAACAGTTTATATGCAAGGGCATCCTGTAATACCTAATCGCTGGGGAAATGTAGTAACAAATGAAAATCATAACCAAGTTTTAAAAGCTTCATCAAATACTTTACGATATTTCTTCATTAAATAAAATATTATAATTATGGAGGTATTATTTTCGGAAGATTTATTGTAAAATTATAATTAATATTTTTATTGGAGGTAACATTAGGATAAAATGCCAGAAGTAAAAATCGATGAAAAATTATGTAAAGGATGTTCAATCTGTGTGGATGTTTGCCCAGTTCATATTATCGAACTTAAAAAAGACGAATTGAACCCATCAGGTTATCACCCAGCTTATGTTAAAGATATGGATAAATGTACTTTATGCACTTATTGTGGCTTAATGTGCCCAGATACTGCTATTGAAATTTGGAAATAAAGAGTTTGTGGAAGTATTAAACAATAAAGAGCAAAATAGTGTTTTAATCATTGATGATGAAGTAGACATCCTCAATTTGCTCGCTCTCCACTTAAGACTTAAAAATTATAAGGTTTATCAAGCGTCAAACGGCAAAGATGGCATTGAATTAGCAATTTCCGAAAAACCAGATATCATAATACTCGATGTAATGATGCCAGATATGGGTGGTTTTGAAGTTTGCAAAAAATTAAAAGAAAGCATCGAAACAGCAAATATTCCAATTATTTTTCTCACTGCAAAATCAACAATTAATGATAAGGTAACTGGACTTGGTTGTGGAGCTGATGATTATATAGTTAAACCATTTGATTTTGACGAGTTAGAGATGAGGATAAGAAGAAGTTTAAGAGGTTTTCAGGATTCTAAATTTTCAAAGATAAAAGTTTATGCAGGAAAATCAATGGAAGAAAAAATAAATAAATGGTTTTTCGAAAAAACAAACATAAATATGCTTCTAATAAGATTATTAACTAATACTGATAAGAATGAGCAGGATAATAAATTTCTTAAAGAATTACATGATGATTTTCTTATTCAATTAAATTTAATTTTGCTTGATAAAGATGAGAGAGAATATTTTTTAGGAAGGATAGATAACTATACATATTTGTTCTTTAATCTATTCACTGATTTAGAAAGTTTTTGCAGGAATTTAATTGAAGCTATAAAGAAGAATTCTAAATCCTCAATAAATCTAAAAATCTCAATATATCTAAATGTTGATAATAAATTTAAAGAAGCTAAAGATATACTCAATGAAGTAGGTGCAACAACCAATTCTATAAGTAATTTATGACATAATTATAGTTATAAGAGTTTTTATAAACGTAAATTAAATGCCAGAAAAAGAAAAGGTAGAAATATTTCTTGCCTCCTCTTCACCAAGGAGAAAAGAATTACTCAGTAAAATATTTAAAGATTTTTATGTTATAGATTCTTCTTACGTTAAAGAAGATTTAACATCTTCCTCTTTAGAGGAATTAGTGCTATCAAACGCATTTAAGAAAGCTTATAATGCTGTAAGAGAAGTAAAATATATTCCTTCTCTTATAATAGCAGCAGATACAATTGTAGCTGTGGGACAAAAAGTTTTAGGAAAACCTTCTTCTATTGAAGAAGCAAAATACTTTTTAAGAGAATTGAGTGGTAAAGCACATTATGTATATACAGGAGTAGTTCTCATAGTTAATATAAAGTTAAAATCAGATAACTACAGTTTTGCTGAGAAAACTAAAGTTACATTCAATAGTTTAACAGATGAACAGATAGATTACTATGTAAAAGAATTTTCGCCTCTTGATAAAGCTGGAGCATATGGTATTCAAGAGGCACCCATAGATTTTATTAAAAGTGTAGAGGGAGAATATGAAAACGTTATTGGTTTACCTTTAATGAAGCTTAGGAAGCTTTTAAACGAACTTTCAGAAATTCATCCAGAGATTGATTTTAATATTAAACAAGACCAGGCTCAAGGCTCTAATTAATGGCTCATATTATTAATTTAATTATTTATACATTAAGGTGAAATAAATAAAGCGTAATTGAGGAAAGAATACGATTATTTTCTCACATACCATTTTTAATGGTATTTTTTTGATTATGTAGGTTTTGTCAATAGTTAAAGAAAAATATATTCAGTTTTTGTTGATTATTCAAAGATTTATAGACAGAATAAAAAATGAAATATTAACTTAAAAATTATTTATATCCTAAAATTTGGGAAGTATCAGTTTAAAATTGTTTATTTCGAGTTGCTTTTTCAAATTCTTCTCTAAGTTCATTGATAAGATGCTCAACAGAGACTATTTCCTTTACTCTATAAGCATTCGAACCTGCAAAAGCAAATCCATTATCCAGATTTCCTTTTTTTGCCTGCATTAAAGCTGAGGCAATACAATAAGGTGACTTTTTATAATTACAAGTCACTATGCAATGATAGGGACATGAAAAAGGTTTTTTCTTTCCAGCCTCTACATTATTGATAAAATTATTTCTTATAGCTCTTCCTGGCAATCCTAAAGGACTATTAATGATAACGATATCTTTTTCTTCACATTGAATATAAGCCTGCTTAAATGAGTCAGATGCATCACATTCCTTAGTACCTACAAATCGTGTTGCCATCTGAACACCTGAAGCACCCAATGAAAGATAGCGGTTAATGTCGTAACCGTTATATACTCCGCCAGCTGCAATGACAGGAATCGTGCCATCAATTGTTTTTTCCAATTCTTTAACCTCGTTAACAACTTCTGGAACAAGGTTTTCTAATTGGTAGTTAGCATCTGTTAATTGCTCGAGTCTAAAACCAAGATGTCCTCCTGCCTTTGGTCCTTCAACAACAAATGCATCTGGCTTGTAATGATAACGTTCAAACCATCTTCTTGTAATTAAATTTGCAGCTTTAGCACTGGATATTATCGGAACTAATTTTGTTTTTACGCTACTACTGATTAATGATGGAAGATTTAGAGGAAGTCCGGCTCCTGCAAAAATAATATCTACTCCTTCATTAATAGCAACGGTAGCCATTTCATAAAAATTAGACAATGCAACCATGATATTTACGCCAACAATACCTTTAGTAAGTGTTTTAACTTTCTGTATTTCATTTCTTAAAGCACGAACACTTGCTTCAATATAGTTTTTTGATGAATCAGGCTCCAGCATCCCAATACCTGCAACTGCGATTACACCGATTCCCCCTTGATTTGCTACAGCAGAAGCAAGTCCTGACAAAGAAATACCAACACCCATGCCACCTTGTATTATTGGTAATGTTGCCACTAAGTTTCCAATGCGTAATTTAGGTAAACTAAAATCAAACATATAACTTCTCTCTCTCTTCCTTCTTTTAATTAAATAAAAAATTTTTCAAATAATCAATTTTTACAGCATTAGAAAATAAATTCCAGCTGAATCTTTATAAAACTTATTCTCTTATTCAATGTACAAAAATTATATTTCATTTTAAATAACTTGCTTAAAAGAATATTAATAACCCTTATCTAAATATACCAATATACTAATAAGCTAAATTTTATTTTGAGTTTATACTCTTTTTTCCAAATTAAGCAAAATGAGACAACTCTCTAATCATAATTTAATTAGTGATATCCTTAAAAGTAACATTAAAAGGGGATACTTTAAAATGGTTTTAGAGCCAAAAAATGTTAATAGATCTAACAGGAGGCGTTTTAGTCCTGAAAAGAAGTTTGAAATTGTAAAAGAGGTATTAGTTGTAATAGTGTATGCAACAGAAGAAGTATAACTGAGTTAAATAAAAATAAAATAACAGAGAAAATCATCGATCTAATTGTTGCTATTACAAATGATTTACCGCTTATTTAGGCAAATGTGTTTCAATTGAAACAGGTTCTCATAAACCTTTTAGATAATGCTGTTAAATACACTTCCAATAATTGTAAAATCATGTTTGAGGCTTACAACGAGAGAGATTATATAAGAATTGATTTTGTGATACAGATGTTTGTATACCTGTGTGACAGGATTAGGTTTTTCAATTATTTAACATATTCTTGAATCAATGGATGGTAGGATTGAAGTTTATAGTGAACTTGACAAAGAATCCACATTTTCTTTGTTTATTATAGCTAACTTTACAAAAAAACTTAATATATACTTTACAAATTTTTAACAAACTATTGGTTTTATTTTGGTATTATTTAATATGTTGTGTATAACAAATTAATTAGATTTTTACAATTTAGGAGGCTTGATTTGGAGAAAAATCTTTTTTCGCTAATTGCAATTTTTATTGCATTAAGCATTAGTTTAGTTAGCTGTAACGGCGGTAAACAGTCAGAATCTACTAATCTTCCCGAGGCAAAAGAGCTAACAGGAGCTGGAGCAACTTTTCCTGCAGTTCTTTATCAAAAGTGGTTTGATGTCTACTACAATGAAAAAGGCATAAAGGTAAATTATCAGGCAATAGGTTCTGGCGGAGGCATTCAGCAACTAACTGAAAAGACTGTTGATTTCGGAGCAACTGATGCTCCAATGAATAATGAAGAGGAAAGTAAAGCTGGGGCACCCATAATTCATATTCCTACTACTTTGGGTGCTGTTGTAATTGCTTATAATTTGCCGGATAATCCTAAACTTAAATTTGATTCCTCTCTAATAGTAGACATATTTCTTGGAAATATAACTAAATGGAATGATCCCAAGATAAAGAGTTTGAATCCTGAAATAAACCTTCCGGATCAAGCAATTACAGTTGTTCATAGGTCCGATGGCTCAGGAACAACATTTACTTTTACAGAGTATTTATCAAAATCAAGTAATCTTTGGAACGAAAAAGTTGGAACAGGTAAAAGCGTTAATTGGCCAGTTGGTTTAGGCGGAAAAGGAAACGACGGAGCGGCTGGACTTATTAAACAAACTCCATGTTCAATTGGTTATTTAGAGTTAATTTATGCCGTTCAAAATAATTTATCTTATGGAGTTATAAAGAATAAATCTGGTAATTTTATTGAAGCAACGTTAGAATCAGTTTCAAAAGCAGCTGATATTAATTTACCAGATGATTTAAAAGTTTCTTTAACCGATACTGATGCTCCCGATGGCTACCCAATCTGCACTTTTACATGGATAATAGCGTATAAAGAGCAAAATTATAACAATCGAAGCTTAGCACAAGCAAAGGCTATTTATAATATACTTTGGTGGGCAATACACGAAGGGCAGGATTACAATGAAAATCTACAATATGGAAAGTTATCTCAAAATGCAGTTGAAAAAGCAGAAATTTTAATAAATTCAATGACCTTTAGTGGTGAACCAATAAATAGTAAGTGAAAATTAGAATAATAAAAAATATTATTCTTTTTTGGTTGTAATGAAAAAATTATTTACTTCTGATAACTTATATAGCTTACTTTTATATATTTCTGGTATCTTTCTTATTTTAATTGTCGTTTTAATCTTTATTGATCTTATAATAAGTTCACTCCCATCAATAAAAGCTTTTAGTTTATCATTTCTTGTAAAGAGTAAATGGGATCCAGTCAAGAACGAATTTGGAGCGTTACCTTTTATTATAGGAACATTACTTACATCTTTTTTAGCAGTCATAATATCTACACCATTATCTATAGGTTCAGCAATTTTATTAGATGAATATGTGGGCAGTAAGCTGTCAAATACACTCTCTTCCTTAATTGAGTTGCTCGCTGCAATACCATCTGTTGTTTATGGATTGTGGGGAATATTTATACTTGTTCCGGCAATGAGATCCTTTGAGAAATTCCTTTACATACATTTAGGCTTCATTCCTTTTTTTAATTCTGAGCCATTTGGTGTTGGAGTTTTAACTGCCGTAGTTATTTTGTGCATAATGATTATACCTTATTCATTATCAATTGTAAGGGAAGTTCTTAAACTTGTTCCTGAAGATCAAAAGGAGGCAGGTTATGCTCTTGGTGCTACAAAGTGGGAAGTAATAAGTAAAATCAAATTACCTTATGTTAGAAGTGGTATATTTGCAGGAGTTGGATTATCTCTCGGAAGAGCATTAGGCGAAACTATGGCAGTTACTATGGTTATTGGAAATAGAAATGCCATTCCCAAAACTCTTTTTGATCCAGCAAATACTCTTGCAAGTGTCATAGCAAACGAATTTTCCGAAGCTACGAGTTCTTTACATATTTCCTCACTTATTGAGCTTGGTTTAATACTTTTTATTATTACTTTTGTTACCAACCTTGTAATGCGTTTAATTTTGCGAAAAATTTCTATTAAAAGTTAAATTATGAAAGCAAGAAAATTAAAAAATATATTTATGACATTTATTATAAGTTTAGCAACGGGAATATGTCTTGTGCCCTTGTTTCTTGTATTGTATTACCTTTTTAAAAATGGTATTAGTAGCTTAAACATAGAATTTTTCTTAAACAATCCAAAACCAATCGGTGAAGTTGGTGGTGGAATGGCTAATGCAATCGTTGGTTCACTTATAGTTATTGGACTTTCCTCATTAATTGGAATACCGTTGGGTCTAATAATAGGAATATTCTTAGGAGAATTTAGTAACTCAAAACTTGCTAATATTGTGAGGTTGCTTGCCGAAGTTTTGCAGGGGTTACCATCTATAGTTATTGGAATAATCGCTTATTCATGGATTGTTAAACAGATGGGACATTTTTCAGCTTTAGCTGGATCAATTGCACTTTCTTTTATAATGGTTCCAATAATAGCTCGTTCAACGGAAGAAGTATTAATATTAGTGCCTAACACATTAAAAGAAGCTTCTCTTGCTTTAGGTGCACCAAAATGGAGAACGATGATATTTGTAACTCTAAGAACATCTTTAGGTGGAGTAATTGGTGGGATACTGTCTGGCATAGCAAGAATTTCAGGGGAAACTGCACCGCTTCTGTTTACTGCTTTTGGTAATAGATTCTTCTCGACAAATATTTTTAAACCAATATCTGTTTTGACTTTACAAATATTTGAGTATGCAAGAAGTCCATATAATGAACTTCACAGGCAAGCCTGGGCAGGAGCAATTGTTCTTGTATTTATAGTTTTTTTGATTAGTCTTTTATCAAAAATGATAGTAAAAAAACTTGAAAAGGGAGTAAGGTAGTAACTTTGAGCGCAAAAGAAATCATAATAAACATTGAAAATCTTTCTGCTTGGTACGGGAATATAAAAGTCCTCAAAAACATTAATTTATCAGTATTAAGTAATACCGTAACTGCAATTATAGGACCTTCTGGATGTGGAAAAACAACATTTGTTAGATGTATAAATAGACTACATGAATTAACTCCCAATAGCAGGATCGAAGGGAAAATCCTACTTAGTGGAAATAATATTTATGAAATGGACGCAATGAAAGTAAGGCATGAAATTGGTATGGTTTTCCAAAGGCCAAATCCTTTTCCAACAATGACAGTTGCCGGTAATGTACTTGCTGGATATACATTAACTGGTGCAAGATTAAAAAAGGATGATGCCGCTAATATCGTTCGAGAATCATTAATGAAAGCAGCTTTATGGGATGAAGTAAAGGATAAATTAAATAAAGCAGGCACAGAACTATCAGGCGGACAACAGCAAAGGTTATGTATAGCCCGCGCTCTGGCAGTCAAGCCAAAAGTCATTCTTTTTGATGAACCTTGTTCAGCATTAGACCCTGTAGCAACAAGCAAGATTGAAGATTTAATTAGAGAACTAAAAAATCAATATACAATAATTATCGTTACACATAATATGCAGCAAGCAGCAAGAGTATCGGATTACACTGCGTTTCTTATGCTTGGAGAATTAATTGAGTTCGATAGAACTGAAAAGATATTTACAAATCCGTCCAATAAACTCACAGAAGATTATATTACAGGTAGGTTTGGGTAGAAGTATGGAAAAAGGTATTGAAGTTTTTTTAGAGTCCATTAAAGAAAAACTTCTCCATATGTCATCTCTGGCTTCTAAAGCAGTTCAAAACTCAGTAAAAGGCTTATTGGAGAATGATGAAAAAATTGCAAAAAGTGTAATTGAAGAAGATAAATATATCAATAATTTAGAGGTTGAAATTGATTCTTTGGGTCTCGAATTCTTAGCTCGTTATCAACCTGAAGCGTCAGACTTAAGATTTATTATTGCAGTATTACGAATGAATACAGATATTGAGAGAATTGGTGATTATGCGGTGAATATTAGTAAAGCTTCTTTATATCTCATTGATAAGCCATTTAGTGCTACATTGATTGATATATCATATTTAGCAGAAATTTGTAGTAAAATGTTCGAAGATTCAATGAATTCACTTATTATAAAAGATGTCTCTTTAGCTAAATCTGTAATTGAAAGAGACGAGAAGGTCGATAACATTTGTGACCAGATATTTAGAGAAATGCTTACATATATGATGGAAAATCCAAAATTGATTTCGAGAGGCATTCAGCTTATTCTTATAAGCAGGCATCTTGAAAGAGTAGCAGATCATTCAACTAATATTGCTGAATCATCGATATTTGCATTAGAAGGAAAAATTATAAAGCATCGTTTTGAAGAAATCTGATAACTTAAATTAACAATTTCTAACTTGTTTATCAAAAATAGCATTAATTTGTAAAATTTTACATTCTAAATTTATTTACAATGTTATAGTTGATTTAAATTTTATAAATTAAAAGTGGGAATATATAATTATGATTATAAAAAAGGTTGATTATAGTTGTATTGTTTTTTAAAGGGATATTGGGTACTTGACATGTTCGAATATATAAGTAAATTTATAGATGCCTGTTTCTTAGTGGAGAGGGGAGGAACAGGTCATATCTTTGACGCACGTCATTGACTGGCTATCTAAAACACACTCCTTCTACCCTCTCCAATTTTATAAAATGGAGGTTCATTTATGAAAAAGTCTCTCGTTTTAGGATTTATAATTATTTTTGTTTCTCTAAGCATTTATGGTTGTAAAAATGAAAGTGCCATATTAGAAGGAAATGTACTCGAATCATTCCGAAGTACTCCTATTCCTGATATAAAGGTTTATGTTAATGGTAAAGTGGCTGAGACTAACGAAATGGGTCATTTTCAGATAAAGGGACTCAAAAAAGGAACTATAGAAGTCACAATAAAAGATTCAGACAAGTATGAAGAGTTCAAAGATAAACTAATTCTTGATGCTGGAGTAAATTTAAGAGATTTTATGCTGGAAGCAAAACATCCATTAAACATTTCAGCTTCTGAAATTCCAGAACTGACTTCCTTTGCGTATGAAATATTTATTGGGCTAAATAAAGAGAAGCCTCTTGCTGTTGCTAATGTTGAAACATCTCCTACTGAACCAGCCTTACATATAGTAGGAAAAGAATATGATTCTTCTGGTAAGGCCACAAATATCGAAGTTATACAAATAGGTACAACCTTCTGGGTAGCAGATAATTATGGTAATTGGAATATTATACAAAATCCCGGAGAGAGTGTTTTTAGGATAAATAGTATCTTTAATGAGAAGTATACTTCCGCAACTAATTTTTACAGAGATCCGAATATCACATACGAGGACACAAAAGAAGAGATTGTAATTGATGGAGTAAATACACGTAAATTTATTGCCACAGTTAAAGATATAGAATCAGGCTTTATAGATAATCTTGAAATTTATGTAATAACAGAAGGTAAGAACAAGGGAAACATCAAAAGAATCATAAGTTCTTCGCCAATGCGTAGTATGTATCCTTATGTTGAAATAACCCTTTCAAAGCTTAATGAGACCTTGTCAATACAACCTCCGATAATTACTAAGTAGTAATATATTTTTCTGGATTCTTTTTAAATTCATCGAGGCATTCTTCGCAGCAAAAATAATATGTTTTTCCATTGTAATCGTATTTTGCTTTTGCCTCCTCCTCTTTTATGACCATTTCGCAAACAGGATCAATGTGTTTCATTGATTAACCTCCTTTATAATTTTAGTTTGTTTAATCTTAATGAATTTGTTATTACATTAATTGAGCTTAATGCCATAGCTATTTCAGCTATTACAGGATGCAAAAAACCTAATCCTGCTATAGGAATTGCAATAAGATTATAAAATAGAGCCCAAAAAAGATTTTCTTTTATTTTTTTAAATATACTTTTCGAGAGATTAATAGCCTTAATAATGCTTTGAAGCCTTCCGCCTACAATAACTATATCTCCAGCTGAGATTGCAATATCAGAACCTGACCCCATTGCTATACCAATATTCGCTCCTTTTATTGAAGGAGTATCGTTTATTCCATCACCTACAAAAGCAACGATATGCCCCTCTTCTTGTAAACTTTTAATAAAATCTAATTTGTCTTTTGGTAAAACACCAGCTTTAACTATATCTATTCCTATCTCTTTTGCAATTGCATTTGCCGTTCTCTCATTGTCACCAGTGAGCATTATGGGAGTTATTCCATAAGATTTTATTGTGTCAATTACCTCTTTCGCTTCATCTTTTATTTTGTCTCCTACTCCAACAACGCATAAAATACTTTCATTATCAAATAAAACTACAACTGTTTTCCCGTTACTTTCAAGCTTATTAATTATTTCATAAATGTTTGCAAGATTATCGTTTTTAACTTTAAAGTTAGGGAAAGGTTTTTCGGCAAAGTATTCATGATTATCAATTTTACCTTTTACACCAATTCCTGGCGTAGTAATAAAATCAGAAACGGGTAAAGGAGCAATGCCTTTCTTTTCTCCTAATTGAGTTATTGCTTTTGCTATAGGGTGTAGGGATAGAATTTCAAGAGAATAAAGAATCTTAAATCCGAAATTATTTTCTGTAAAATCAAATACATCTGAAACCTCTGGTTTCCCAGTTGTTAAAGTCCCGGTTTTATCAAACACTATCGTATCAACATCTTTTATCGTCTGGATGACTTTTCCATTCTTTATAAGAATTCCATTCCGTGCACCGAGCCCACTTCCAACTAAAAGAGCAGTGGGAGTCGCCAACCCTAAAGCACAGGGGCATGCAATAACAAGAGTTGCAACTGATGCAAATAAAGCCTCCGAAATTCTATCTAAATTAGGATTAATCCAAGGTATAAATTTATCTCCCCACAAAAGAATTGATTTACCAAGTTCAGGAAAAGAAAACCAAAAAATAAAAGTTAGCAGTGAAATAATTAGTAC
>JBPOJC010000112.1:0-7354 GCA_052034135.1 Caldisericota bacterium
CAGTGTTTCTTTTTGCTTTCTGAATTCAAATTTACATGAGAATGTAAAAATGCTTCTGGATTCCCATTTTCATGGGAATGACAAAGAATAAATGATTTGTAGGTCCATTATCGCCACTATTATTTCACTAACAAAAAGCAGAAGATCTCTTAAAATAAAGCTCATAATATTTGAAATTCTTATTAAAATTGTAAAATAGTCTTAGAAATGTATTTATGCACAATAAGAAGGTGATAATGTGCGAAAAATTGAGAACCGCAACTTTAATGTAGTTTCATATTAGAAAAAGAAAATTTAAAATTAACTTTTCTAATAAGTTTATTTCTAATAATAGTATTAATAGTGGTTTTCTTATAACAATTTTCTAACGAGGGCAGTATGAAAAATTTTATAACAAATAAAGCTACTGATAATTTAAAGAAGCGCATCACAGAGCTTATAATGAGCAGTAAAGAATTAAAATTCTTAGTTGGATTTTTCTATTTTTCAGGCCTCGAAGAGCTTTATTCCTCACTCATAAGAAATCCTGATGTAATTTTAAAGGTTTTAGTTGGTCTTAATGTCGATGAATTAAACTATCAACTGGTAGAATGTGCAGATTCAGACGATCATAGTGGCTGTTTATCAAATGATGAAATTGCAAATAAATTTTTCACATCAGTTAAAAAATCAATAAATACAGAAACATTTGATAATAGAGATTTTTATGAACAATCAAAATTTTTCTTAGAGTTAATTAAAAATGGTCATCTTATAATAAGAAAAACATTAAATCCAAATCATGCTAAGTTATACCTGTTTAAACTGGAAAGTGGACAGGTTGGCAGAGATGAGATTTTCATTACAGGGAGTAGCAATCTCACAAGACCTGGTCTTACCACTCAAGCAGAATTTAATGTAGAAATAAGCGACTTTGGCTTTAAAGATTCTGAAGAATATTTTGACGAGTTATGGGGTCCAGCTGTTAAAATAACTGAGAATGATACTTATAAAAATCGAGTAATTGAACTTCTTCAAAAAGAAACGCTGATTATGGATATAACTCCTTATGAAGCATATGCACTTGTCTTAAAAGCATATCTTGATTCTCACGAAAAGAAGGATGTGGGACAATCTCTTGTTGACAAATTCGAAAGGAATGGTTACACTCCATACAAATATCAGCTTGATGCAATTGGCCAGGCACTTTCAATAATCGAAAGAAATAACGGAGTTATCTTAGCAGATGTGGTGGGACTTGGAAAAACTATTATCGCTTGTGCGGTTGCAACTCAACTCAGGAAGAGGGGTATCATAATCTGCCCACCTGGAATCATGGGGGATCCGAGGAAAAAAGATGCTGGCTGGAATATGTATAGGGAACAATTTGGTCTTTATGATTGGGAAGTGTGGTCATTAGGTGATCTTGAGAAACTTCAAGATAGATTAATTGAAGGTAAACTAAACGATGTTGAGGTTATTATTGTTGATGAGGCTCACAGATTCAGAAATCAGGATACTAAAACATATGAATATCTAAAAAATATTTGTCGCGGTAAAATTGTCATTCTGCTCACTGCAACACCATTTAATAATCGTCCTGCAGATATTTTGTCGCTCCTTTCTTTATTTATTACACCAAGGAAATCTACAATCACCTTGGAAGATAGTTTAGTTGATAAATTTAGGACATTTAGAACAGTTTTTGATCTCCTTTCGTATATAAGAAAAAATTACAATTCAAAAGATCAAACAAAAAGAGACAAGGTTAATAGTTACTACAAAAAACTTTTTGATGAAGAGTTTGAGAAAAGCAGAGCTCTATCTAAAGTCAAAGGGCAGTCAAAGTATCTTGCAAAGCAAATCCGTGAAGTTATCGAGCCAGTGACCATTCGCAGAAATCGTTTAGATCTTGTAAACAATCCTTATTACAAGGATGAGGTAAAGAATCTTTCAAAAGTAAATGATCCTAAAGAATGGTTTTTTGAATTAACAAAAGAACAATCCGAATTTTATGATATGGTAATTAAATATTATTTTGCCGATCCTGATGAAGGCGGCAAATTTAAAGGTGCAATTTACCGACCTATAAATTATGAAAAAGATAAGAAAGACATTGATGAAGATAAACTCCCCAAGTCAGAAACATTTGAATTTAATACTCAGTACAACTTGTATAACTTTATGCGTAGATTACTTGTCAAGCGCTTTGAAAGTTCATTTGGTTCTTTTGAGCAAAGTTTAATAAATTTCATGCGAATAACAGATTCTGTATCAAAGTTTGTTGAGAAAACAGGAAAATTTATCCTCGATAGGTCACTAATTGATAAAATCTATGAAAAAGATTTAGATGAGATAGAAGAAGAGCTTGTTAAATATAGTGAAAAAATAAATGAAGGGCTTTATCCCGAAAATAGAAAAATTTATGAAGTGTCAAAATTCAAAGATAAGGACAAATTTATTGATGATATAAAATCGGATTTAGAATTATTTGGTGAAGTACTCGATAAATTACATTGTTTAAATTTGGTTAAAGATGATCCAAAATCTAAGTGCCTTGTTGAACATATAAAAACTCAGCTCCGGGAAGAACCAGATAGGAAAGTAGCGATTTTTTCTGAGTATGTCGATACAGTTAAGTATCTTGAACCAATCTTAGAAAAAGAATTTGCAGGTAAAGTGTTAGTTGTAAAAGGAGATTTATCTTTAAGCAAAATAGAAGAGATAAACAAGAACTTTGATGCTTCTTATAAAGCTCAGGAAAATAAATATGATATATTGCTTACGTCAGACAAACTTTCAGAAGGTTTTAACCTGAATCGTGCTGGAATGGTCATTAACTACGATATCCCATGGAATCCTGTAAGAGTCATACAAAGGGTAGGAAGGATAAATCGTATTAGCAAGAAGGTGTTTGATGAACTTTATATTATAAACTTCTTCCCTACAGAAAAAGGAGCGGAATTTGTTAAATCAAGAGAAATTGCCTCTAATAAAATGTTTTTGATTCACAACACCTTGGGAGAAGATTCAAAGATTTTTGATATTGAGGAGGAACCAACGCCATCAGGTCTTTATGAAAAAATTCAACAAAATC
Source organism: Caldisericota bacterium (assembly GCA_052034135.1). Lineage (GTDB taxonomy): Bacteria > Caldisericota > Caldisericia > UBA6126 > JAGPKI01 > JAGPKI01. Next base: position 3,077 of record JBPOJC010000112.1, read on the forward strand.
CTGATAAATTAGAAGAAGAAAGCTTCTATACTAAGATTGTAAAGGAATTTGATGCTATAAAAGAGAAATCTCCTGAGCTCATCCATTCTTTAGGCAAATTTCCATTGAGAGTCAAAGTTGCAAAGAAGTTCAATGAAGATGAGTTGCTTGTGTTTATTAAAAAATCAAATTTGTATGTTGGTTATGAAAAATATAGCGATGTAGGTAAACAAAAGTTTTCAGAAATGACCTTTGAAGATGCTTTCGATAGAATAAGGTGTACTATCGAAGAAAAACCTCTTCCTTTAAGTGAGAACTTCTGGGATTCATATTATGAGATTAAAACAAGAAGTTTCGAAAAAGCTTCAAGACATTTTACTGATAATAGTTTAGAGCAAAAGGCGATAAATAATATAAAAACTTTTCTTAGGAAAGCTGATGTAGAAGGACTTTCAGAGTATAAAGATTTCCTTAACGCACTTCTTGAGGGCATTATAGATTATGGCACTTTACCTGACCCTACGCTTCGTCGCATCGCAAATCTTAAAAGCGATAGTCATGAGAAAATTGCAAAAGCAATAAAAGAGCTTGAATTGCTTAGAAAAGAGCTTGGGGACAATTTTCTTGCAGTTGAAAAATCAAGAGAAAAAAGCTTAACCAAAGAAGTAATTGTAGCGATAGAGAACCAAAAGGGGGACTAAGTAAATGAGCGCAAAGGAAACCTTGCATTCAATAATTGAAAACTTCAACCTTGCAAAATTTGAAACATTTTTCCGAGAGAAAAATAATCGTTTAAGGTTTCCAAATGAGCCACTTTATTTTGGTGATGATAATTTTACCGATGGCATAAAGTTAGCAGAAGGCAACCTTGAAGATAGCAACCTCTCTGTTTGTGCATTCAAATCTTTAAAAGAGCTTTCCGAGCGCTCAAGCAAAAAAGACCAGTACACTCTTGGTAAAAAAGTTTTAAAAGATGAACAAACTGATTCAGGCATATTTATTTTTTATGATGATAAAGGAAGGTTCCGTTTCAGCTTAATTTATGTAGATTATTCAGGAACGCGTAGGGACTTTAGCACATTTAAGAGATTTACCTATTTTGTTAGTAAAGAGCAAACCGATAAAACTTTTCTAAAGCAGATAGGCGAAGGTGATTTATCAACAATCGCAAAAATAAAAGAGGCTTTTTCGGTCGATAAGGTTACAAAGGAATTTTACACAGAAATTGCAAACTGGTATTTCTGGGCAGTAGATAAGGTTAAATTTCCAGATGCGCAACAAGATCCAATTAATCTTATTCGTTTAATTGCAAGACTAATTTTTATTTGGTTTTTAAAAGAAAAAGATTTAATTCCTAATGATTTGTTCTCTGAGGCAAAACTCAAAACAGTTGTCAAAGATTTTATGAAAAATAGTTCTGCCTCAAATTTTTATAATGCAATCCTTCAGAATCTCTTCTTTGCAACTCTAAACCAAAAAATGGATGAAAGAGGTTTCGCGGAAGATAATGGCTACCCAGCAAACAAAAAAACTTATGGTGTAAAAAATCTTTATCGCTATGAAAATAAATTTTTAATAAGCAAAGAAGAAGTTATTAAGCTTTTTAAGGATATACCTTTCTTGAATGGTGGATTATTCGATTGTCTCGACAAAATAGATGATACAGGAAAAGTTATTTATATTGATGGTTTTTCAAGAAATCCTTCAAAGCAAGCAATTATTCCAGATTATTTATTCTTTCAGAGGGAAGAGCAAAAAGAAGACCTTTCTTCTTATTATGGTGTTGGTTCCCGTAAATTTGTAAGAGGCTTAATAGAAATTCTCAATAGTTATAATTTCACGGTTGATGAAAATACACCAATTGATCAGGAAATTGCGCTTGACCCTGAACTACTTGGTAAGGTATTCGAAAACTTACTTGCTTCCTATAACCCTGAGACTGCAACATCAGCGAGAAAGGCAACAGGCAGCTATTACACACCAAGAGAAATTGTTGATTATATGGTTGAAACAAGCGTGTTAGAGTATCTCAAAGAAAAGTTACCTAATGTCCCTGAGGAAAAGATAAAATTACTTATCTCTTATTCGGATAATGTTCCTGAATTTTCTGAAGACGAGAAACAGTTGATAATTTCCATTATAGACGAAATTAAGATAATTGACCCTGCCTGTGGCTCTGGTGCTTTTCCGATGGGTATTCTTCAAAGGCTTGTTTATGTGCTTCAAAAGCTTGACCTTGATAATAAATACTGGCATGAGCTTCAGTTTAACAAGGCGGTAAATGAGTCTCAAGAAGTATTTAGGAAAACTAACAAAAAAGAAAGAGAAGAAAGACTTAAAGAAATAAACGAAATCTTCGATGAAAGTATAAATTTTCCTGATTACTCTCGTAAGCTATACCTTATTGAGAACTGTATATATGGTGTAGATATTCAAACGATTGCAATTCAAATTTCAAAATTGAGGTTTTTTATCTCTCTTGTCATAGACCAAAAAATCGATAAATCAAGAGAAAATTTTGGCATAAGACCTTTACCTAACCTCGAAACAAAATTTGTTGCTGCAAATACATTAATAATGTTAGATGAAACACAACATCTTGCAAATACTGATGAAGTTGAAAAATTAAAAGATGAAATTAAGGATATTAGGCACGAATATTTTTATGCAAAAACTCGAGATGAAAAACTTAATTGTCAAAGAAAAGATAAAGAACTTAGAGAATTATTAGCTGCAACGCTTAAAAGCTTAAAGTTTTCTGCTGGTTCCGCTGAAAAAATTGCAAATTTTGATTTATTCGACCAAAATACACACGCTGACTGGTTTGATCCCGAATGGATGTTTGGAGTAAAGAGTGGCTTTGATATAGTTATTGGAAATCCACCTTATATACAACTTCAAAAAGCTTTTAACCAAAAAATGAAATATGCTGACCTGTATAAAAACCTAAATTATGAAACATTTGATAGAATGGGCGATATTTATTGCCTTTTCTATGAAAGGGGTGTTCAGCTTCTAAAGCTAAATGGGCATTTGTGCTATATAAGCTCCAATAAGTGGATGAGGGCTGGCTATGGTGAAAAATTGAGAAAATTTTTCCTTAAATACAATCCTAAGGTTTTGGTAGATTTAGGTCCCAATGTGTTTGAAAGTTCTACGGTCGACACAAATATTCTTCTTATTCAAAAAAGTGAGAACAAAAACAAGTTGAAAGCAGTAACTATAAATGAATCAAAAAAGAACAATATTAAAATTGCTGAGATCCTTAAGGACAATGGTGTTGCATTATTTAAACTTTCAAAGGATGCATGGTTTATAGGTAGTGATGCCGAGCAAAGATTAAAAGAAAAAATTGAAAGAATTGGCAAACCGTTAAAAGATTGGAATGTAAATATTTATTATGGTATAAAAACTGGTTTGAATGAAGCGTTTATCATTGACAATGCAAAGAGAGAGGAAATTTTGAAGAATTGTAGAGATTCCGAGGAGAGAAAAAGAACCGAAGCAATCATCAAGCCCATACTGCGTGGGCGTGACATTAAGCGATACTACTATGAGTGGGCAGGTTTGTGGGTGATAGGGACTTTCCCGGCTTTGAATCTTAATATAGAAAATTACCCAGCACTTAAAAAATATTTTCTCGATAATTTCGATATTCGGCAATTAGAACAGTCAGGGAAAAAGTACCCAGAGTTAGGGTTTGATGCTCGAAAGATGACTGGGAATAAATGGTTTGAAACGCAAGACCAAATTGCATACCATTCTGAGTTTGAGAAAGAGAAGGTAGTGTGGACTCCTGTCAATTCGGAATATAGTTTCGCTATTATTCCCTCGGGAGTTTACTTTGTAAACTCTGTCTTTATGATAACAGGTTCCAAAATTAAAATGTTTTGTGGAATTTTCAATTCTATTTTTATAAGATATTATTTAACTTTTTTGTTTTCTTCAGAAGAAGAATATACCTATGCTTCTAAAGAAATTATGAAAAAAATTCCTCTTCCATCTATTACTTCGAGTAATGAACAATTAGTAACCCAAATAGAGTTATTAGTCGATAAAATTATTACTGCAAAGAAGCAAAACCCTCAAGCCGACACAAGCGCCTTAGAGCGTGAAATTGATAATCTCGTTTATAAGCTTTATGATTTAACCCCCGCCGAAATAAGCATTATCGAGAGTAATATTAATAGTAAAATTAATAGTAAGTAAATAAATAATTAGCTTAAAAATTTAAAAAATAAGGAGGATAGTCATGCTTAAGTTGTCGGGACTTTATTACATTACTCACATCGAAAATTT
>JBPOJC010000024.1:0-43600 GCA_052034135.1 Caldisericota bacterium
GAAGGATTACGATGTACTGCCAGTTGTTAGTAAGTGAAAATATTTTCTTAAAATATGTATTTGAATATTTAGAAATTGAACTTGAAAAAAAAATTAAAATTGGTATTGACAACACAGTACATTCCCGAAATCTTTTATCGGGAATCCAGAAAAGTTTTAAATTGCTAAAATTTTAATTTAATGAAAAAAGATATAATAATATTAAAAAATTAGCGTTAATTATTAACAAAAAGAAAAAGTAGGTAAATAATATGAGTGTTTTATCTTCGCAAGAAATAAGAGAAAGAATTTTAAAGCGTAATTTGATTGTTTCCCCCATTATTTCATTTGATAAGCAAATTAAAAATGGCTCATTAGATTTAAGACTGGGTCCAAAATTAATTACAACAAAATTTACAAATGTTCCAGCAGTCAACTTAAATAATGGGTCAATTCCGGAAGAAGAAAGATATAAATATTACGAGGTTCACTATATGAAGGATTCAAGTAAGGATTCTTCTTCCACATTTGTACTTCACCCTGGAGGTTTTGTGCTTGGAAGTTCGCTTGAATATCTTAGTTTCCCTAATGATTTGATGGCTTATGTGATAGGAAGATCTTCACTTGGAAGATTGGGTTTAATTGTTGCAACAGCCGTATTGGTGCAACCTGGATTTAGTGGTTATTTAACTCTTGAAATAACAAATCTTGGTAATCTCCCAATTGTGCTTTTCCCTGGCTTACAAATTGCACAACTTGTTTTTCATACTTTAAACTATGAAGACGCTCTTCCATATAAAGGGAAATATTTCCACGGAATAAAAAATTTTGAATACCCGAAGTTTTAGTGAATAAATCGCACCTTTTAGCTTCTTTTCACTATTCATTATTTACCACAGCAATATACTCCGCTACAATTCTCTATTTCTACGAAAACTAAAATGTCGAGTAACAAACACTTATATCCTTACGAATCAAAATACGCTTCCTCAGGATAACGGGCAGGGTGTCATTTCCGAACTGAATTATTAGGGAATTCAGAAGAGAGAGTTAGTTCTTTACTACATTCGACCTTTTATATTTATCGTTCCAGTAGAGAATTGCTTGATTAAAAATTACTTTACCTTTTCTAACTTCTACTTTCTTTACTTTGAATTTTAATGGAATATTCAGCCTGTTTGTCTCTCTAACATTTCCGATTCCAATTAAGCCATATTCCACTCTATTAACAAGCAATAAGCCATTTATAACCACAGGGGAAGATGCACCTTTTAAGACTTCTTCTTTTAAGGATATTCCTGGCAATACAATAGGATATGATGGTAAAGGCTCTCCAGTAAGACAGTTAAAAGCATAAACTTTACCATTTATTGAGCCAGCAAAGACAAAAAACCCTTCAGGGGTCTCAACAACCGTTGGCTTACTAACAAAGTAATCTGAGGGAGAATTAAAACTCCATCTTATTAAACCAGAACTAATTTCCACGCAAACAATTCTTGTATAGTCACTCCATATTGATAATCCCCATGAACCTTTTCTTAATACTGCGGGGGATTGGTAATCGAAACAATATTTTTTACACCATAGTTTTCTAACCCGCCATACTACATCGCCACTTTTTGGATCAATGCAAAGCATATCCAGATCATCGGATTGCATTAAGAGACATTTTCCATTAATTCCAACAGCAGTTGAAGATGAGCCTTTATTAAGTGACGAGCTCAAAACAGAGCCATCTACAGCTTTCGTTATTTTTGATCCGCAAAAGATAACCTTTTCTCCATCGATTTCAGATATAACGAAATCTTTACAATCAACTTTTTCTCTAAATAAGGTTTCTCCTGTTTTTGCGTTAATGCTCGTTAAGTAGTAGTATTTATCAACAAAAATTAGGTTGTCACCTGACTCAGTCTTAATTATTGAGAAAGTTGAACCAAAAGAACCAAGGTCTTCCCTCCTCCATTTCTCTTTATTAGTTGAATAATCAAAAGCAATAACTCCATTTAAGCCAGCAAGGTAGATTGTTTTGTTGCCTTTTTCGTTAAAAGTAATTAATGGTTCAGTGTAAATTGGTCCAATTTTTGGGTTAATGGAATAAATTTCCTCTCCTTTAAGATTTATTACTGAAAAAATTCCATTTATACTTGTTTGAGCAATTAATACTTCTCCTCTTTCATTATTAAAAAAAGTAGTTGGAGTAATAATGTGTCCAGCATTATCATGCGGTGCTAAATTAGCTGGTTTCTTAAAAGTAATTTTACTTTCTGGTAATGAATCCAAATCATTTCTGAATCTTCCACCTGAAAGATTTACAGAGTCAAAGGATAAATCTTCACTTGCTATGTAATTTGATGAGCTTAAGTACGATTTTTGAGAAGTGCTGAATGGTGAACCAATTATTATAAACCCAAAGCTATTTGAAGTTATAAAAAGAGTGCATTCTGTGGAAGCAATATAGCCTTTGAAAGGCTGTAAAGAAGAAATCTCATTTTGAGATACTATTGCTATAGGGAAACCTATAACAGGTTTTTTTGCTCCTTTTTGCACCACATAGAATGAACCATACTCATTTATAAAATAAAGAATTGTCTCATCTTTAATCCTTATTCCAGAGGGTCCTATAAAATATTTGCCATCTACTTCAATTTTTGTTTCATACGCAGGATCAGGCTTATTAGATAAGAGGAGACTCCCTCCGTAAAGGATACTTTTTTCGCTTTGTTCTGTATTAGATGATGTTAAAAGAAAATAAGATAATAATTCTGGGTCAAATGATATTGAGGAGCGAGGTTTTCCCGGAAGGGTGAAAGCATTTAATACCTCTCCAGTTAACCCATTAAGAACATATAAAGCTTTAGAAGACGTTGCAAAGAGTAAGTATGGTATTCCATCAAAAATTGCCAAAGTTCCATCAAAATCTATCGTTCCATTAAGGCTTCTACCCCATAAAGTTTTACCTTCATTGGATATGCAGCTTATATTTCCCTCCTTAGAGGAAAGAATTATAAAGAAAGAATTCTTGAAGGGGAAAAAGATTGTTGAACTTGCTTTATTTTGGAGCTTTAAATTTAAAACTTCTTCTCCCTTTTTAGAATCCAATACATAAAGCACATCATCACAAATTATAGAGATTAGTATTTTATCCTGTAGTTCTAACACCTTAATTATGCTTTCAGTTTGAATAGGCTTATCTGATAATTTCTTTGACCAGATGATGCTTCCATCAAGGCAATCAAATGAATAAAGCCTACCCACCTCTGTTAAAACAACTATATTAGCAACATTTTTAGAATTTGATTTTTCTCTAAAAGAAGCAAATGGAGTATTAATTCCTTCACCTAAAGGGAATTTATGTTCCCAGTAGAGATATCCACTTTTTGGGTTTAAACATAAAAGTCTTCCATCAAGAGTGCCGATGAATAATCGTACTTCCGTATCCACTATTTCGAGAATAGGAGAAACATTTCCTAAAGGCAGATTTTGTATGGAAGCTTTTTTAAAAATTTTTGAAGGTGGGAAATATAGTAAATCAGTTCTAAAGCTTGAATTGTAGGAATAATCAAAAGCTGGAAAAGCTTGATTAAACCTTAACCTCTTCTCTTCATTTATGTTCCAATCTGGTAAATCCCATTTTAAGGATTTAATAACTTTATAATCACTTTTAAAAGGAGCGCCAGAATAAGTAACATTGCCTAATTTATAACTTGAAGGTAAAGGGTAAGAAATATTTGTTACCGCTAAATCGTTATCAATGTTATCTTCTATAAATGGGTTTTTAGCATCAATAAATGTTTCTTTGGAGTAGTCAATTTTGTATTCAATTGCGACTTCATCTTTTAAGACTGAAGAATATTTTTTTATATTAAAGTCTTTGCTGCTGTCGCTATTTATATTATTAAAGCTAAAACTAAATACAGTAAAGAATGACAATGCTAAGCAGCCAAATCTATAACAAAGAGAATAATCATTAATATTATTCATGATACAGCATTCTACTTTTCTTGTTACCTATATCTGGAATAGCGAATAATTCTTAGCATATTCATAATACATATAGTATAGTTTATTATTTGTGGTAGGTGAACACATAGATTCGCCCAATTTTATACAGGCGATGTTTTTGGCTGTTCCTAAATGTCTTCTCGCTGTCACTTCCGCTTTTTTGTTCGTCATTTCTGCCACCCAATGTGCTATCCTGCTTTTTTCTTTGGTTATTCTCGCAATTTTATCTGTTATTCTAAGCGATTGCGGGAATCCAGCTGTATCCCGTCATTCCCATGCAAATGGGAATCCAGAGAGTTTAGAAGTATGGTCTGGATCCCCGATAAATACATTCGGGGATGACGAATAAATATAACTGTAGACCTTAAGATAAAAGCTCTTCTATAATCTGCGAAACATTTGAAACAGCAACGACTTGTGGTAATTTTGATGTATCTTCCCCTTTGAGGAGCATATCAAGATAATCCCATCTATTTTCTTTGGGGATATACACTCGTTCAATACTCTTATCAATTGTTGCTTCTATTTTTTCCTTAATTCCACCAACAGGCAGAATGTTCCCTAAAATTGAAATTTCTCCTGTCGCTGTAATATTTTCAGGGATAGGCTTGTTGAGAATAGATGAAACTATACTAATTGCTATGCCACTTCCGGCTGAAGGTCCATCATATTTTGGAAACCATCCAGGAATGTCAACAATAACATCTTTAGTTTTAACCAGTTCTTCTCCATACTTGTTGATAAGGTAATTATTAGCAAAACCAAATGCTACATTTATAGAATTCCTGAAGCTCTCCCCAATGTTGCCTGTAATTATAAGATTGCCATTACCAGGAAGAGCAATAACTTCAATATCGCTTAAATTACCTTTAGAGAAGACTGCTTTTTCGCTTTTCTCATGGATAGAAGGAGAGAATACAGTCAAAATTTTTATAACACCAGCTTTATCATGCTTTTTAAGAGTAATTGGCTTTCTCTCTCTTTCCCTTTCTGATAGCATTTTTTCAATTTTTGCTATTTCGTCTTTTGCTCCAATTATATTATAAAGTTCTAATAGATACTCAAGAAAAAAAGCAGGAGTTTCAGAATTATCGTAAGGAACAAACTTTGCAAATTTAATAGCTTCTAAAAGATACTCCTTAGAAGAAAAAAGAAGGTCTTTATACATTTGATAATATGCTCTACTCATCCAAAAATAGCAATTAGCAGGAGTGGCAAACCTCTCCCCTCTTTCATTTACGAGTCCTTTACCAAGAGCTATTTGATAATATCTTATCGCAGGAAGATATAGTCTTTCTTCGTAAAAGACGCTTCCGAGATAGTATGCTGCTTCACAGTTATTAGGATTAAGTTCCAGAGCTTCGCTTAAGCGCTCTTCCGCTTTTTCTAAAGCAACTTCAGAGCCTACAATTTTAGCTTCTTTGAAGAAAATTTTCCCTAAGGACAAATGCACTCTATAATCCTTAGGAGATATATTTTGAGCTTCGTCGAGATAATTTTCTGCTTCTTCAATCCATCCAAATTTTATACATATTTCAGACATATTTATATACGTATCCAAAAAAAGATTTACATCATAAAAGGGAGATTTAAAAACATCTCTAAATTGGTCATAAGCTGAAAGAAATCTTTCTGAATTCATATATAACATTCCAAGTTCATAGTTTGCATATGAAAAAGAACTGTCAAGCTTAATTGCTTCTTTCAAAGCATGTTCAGCTGAAGCATCATCGATATTTTGCAAAAACATTCCCTTCAGGAAATAGAACTCTGGATTTTCTGGTTCAAGAAGGTTAAGAGTATCATAAGAATAAATTATCGCCCTTGTTACAACTTCTTCTATTTTGTCAATGTTTGAATTAAAATCTAAATCCTTTTGGGTTTGAGGCTCCTCAATGTATTTTAAGTTAAGTTCATCTAAAACACTTTCTCCCACTAAAATTATAGACATATAAAATTTAGGGTCGTAGAAATTCTTCCGATCTAAATATCTGATCCAGATATTTCTTGCAAGACCAATATTTGCAAGCTCTAAATGAATCACTTTGATAAAATCAAGTATAACTCTTTCGCTATCAGTTGAATACTCACTTATTATTTCATAGAGCTCTTTTGTTGAATCTACTTCATTCATTTTTAATAGGGACGTAAGACAATTTTTGTAAAATTGAAGGCTCTTGATTTCGTTTGTCTCCGCAAGTTTAAATAAAAATATCACTTTGTCATGGGATTCATAAATATCTGAGTAAGCTTCCAATAGAAGCATATAAGCATCTACTTTTTTGGGAGCAAGCTTTATTGCTTCAAGGCAAAGAAATTCAACTTCACCTCCCGCATCTTTAATATTCTTAGTAGATTCAATAAGCAATTTTGCCCTTATAAGGTAAAGGTCAGGATCCTTTAATTCTTCTAACTTTTCCACACTTAATAGATTTAATGTTTCTTTAATATCCTTTTTCTCAATTAATATATCAAGTTTAGCGAAAAATAACTCATTCAAGGCTATATTTTTTGCTTCAGCTTCTTTAATAACATTAAAAGCTTCATCATATTTGCCGTTATCTTTTAAAAATTCAATTAATGAAAGATAGTCTGATTTTGTGACTGGCTTACTGCTATAAATGGCTTCCTCTAATTTTTGAGCTAAGTCATATTTGCCCTGGGACTCATAACCTTTATGGAGAAGTATTAAAAGAGAAATATCATTTGGATATTTTTCTAAAAGCTCTTTGGCTAACTTGTTAAATTCATCCCACTTGTCGTTAACCTTAAGATATAGCTCTAATAATTTCTTTTTTATTACATCATCAGTAGGATTATTTATTAATGCTTCCTCAAGACTACCAATATCTTCTAATATTTCTTCGCGCTGCTTCTCCAAAAATGTAAACCTCTTTCTACTTTCTTTTTTCTATGTAGGCTTTGGTAATTACAACATCAGCGAGAGGTCTGTCATTCTTTGGATCATATAGATCATCAGGATTTTTGTAAGTTTCAACTTTTTGAATTTTGTCGCAAACATCCATCCCTTGAACCACTCTTCCAAAAGCAGTGTGTTTGCCATTAAGCCAAGGCGTTCCATCTTTAGCTGTTATAATAAAGAACTGTGAACCATTTGTATTTGGCCCAGCATTAGCCATAGCTACAACACCTCTTTCAAGTTTAATTGAAGGAAGTGTATAATCAAACTTATAACCCTCTTCTTCAAGGGTTGAAATTTCAGTATCTGATAACCCTAAAGCTTTTGGATTTATTTCATCTTTAAATGCGTAGCCAACTGAATCTTCCATCTCCTCACCTTGGTTGTAACCACCTGTCTGGATCATAAAGTCATCGATAACTCTATGGAAAATTTTACCATCATAAAAACCATCCTTAACAAGTCTTCTAAAATTATTTACGGTAAAAGGAGCTGCTTCTGGATAAAGTTCTATCTTTATCTTTCCCATAGTAGTCTCTAAAACTACCAATTCATTCTTTATTTCTTCAATTTCTTCCTTGGTAGGCTTATTAACATTTGGTGGTGCGCCTTCATATTCTTTTGCAACTTTATCTTTTCTAATATTGTAACAAGATATTCCAAATATTACTAAAGCAACCAGAATAAGAGAAGATGCTATGATAATAATTTTCTTTCTTTTTTCTGCTTTTTTTGCTTTTTCTTTTTCTTCTTTTTTCTTTAGTTCTTGTGGTGTTAATTTTTTCTTTCCTGTATGAATTTCAAATTTCTCTCTCTCTTTTCTATTCATATTTAATTAATTACCTCCTCTCGAGTACTATTACGCAATTTTTTACTATTAATTCATTTATAATTTTAATATTAATAAATGGATAAAGAAAATCCCTCAATGGAATAAATTTAAAATATTTTACTTTTAAATCAATAGATTTCATTATTTCTTTGCATTTTTTTATAGTCATTTGATTAATGTAGCCAATTTCAAGTGAATCATTTTCATTTCTCGTTATTTTAAGCTTTCTCCTTCTTTCTCCATCTTCTTTGTAAAACGACAGGGTCCAGTATGCTTCAGCTAATGCACTATTATCAAAAAATAAATGCACCCAAGGAATTGGAATTAAATCATTTACATGTGCACCGTAAGGATGATAATAAGGAGGAAAACTAATTAATATATAACCTCCTACTTTTAATACTCTTTTTGCTTCGTTTAAGACTTTTATTGGATTTTTTAAGTGTTCAAAAGTGTCAAACAGAATTATAGAATCAAATTCACAGTCATTAAAGGGAAGATTCTCTGCATTACAAACCAGAAAATCCATCCCTTTAATATTTAACGATTTTCCAAAATCTTTTGCTTTACTTATAAAATCTTCTGATAAATCTATTCCGTATATTTGCTCAGGCTCATAAAATTTGGCTATATAAGCAGTTTTGCCTCCCCCGCCACAACCTATATCGAGAACCTTTTTCCCTTTAAATAAGTTATCAAGATCGAGTAAGGAAGAAAAGTAAGAAAGCGTAACTTTTGCTTTGCGGTATTCCCATTCTTCAAATGACTCAATTCCTCTTATTTCGCGCTCAAAAGGATGCTCTATATTCTTAAGGTGCAATCCAGCTGAGACTAAAATATCAGGGTTTTTAAATTTCATCAAATACTTTTTTTATATCCGGATTAAGGTCCGGAAATTTATTAATCCACTCCACCCTTTCTGCAAGAAGCTTTTTGTTCAAATCTAAAATTTCACTTTCGCTATAGAATCGCTTCAAGTCAAACCTTGAGTAGTCTATACCTTCTATATTTGAAGGAACTAAATAACCCCAGAAAGGATCTTTTGTCCAAGTTATTTTATCTTTTGCTATTTGCTTAATTATTTCAGTTGAATCCTTAACTGTTATTTTTTCTCCCGCTGCTCCACCAATATGGCCTGTATTCATTACAAAACATTGTAAATCGGGTAGTCCTTTTATGATATCATAAAAAATGTTTACTTCTTCTGCTTCTGAGCCAACAATAAATGGATTGGTTCCAACAACTCTTTTTGATTTACCTGCCTGAGTTGGATCTCCTGCAGATGTTTCAATGGACTCACCTAAAACAAAAAAAGCAGCAGCCTGTAAAGGAGTTAGTTTTGCAATAGGTGGAACAACGTCGTCTCTTCTTGTTATAAAAACAAGAATGGAGAGATTAGGTAAGTCAATTATATCATCTGTTGAATCCATATCAGCTCTAAAAACTACAGCTCTACCATTTGAACCAAATTCAAAATTATCAAGATCGATTGTTCCATCTTCAGCTACATAAACATTTTCAAGTATAGCTCTTTTAGACATTAAGGCTTTATACAGAACTTTTTGATTAACAGGCTCTAATCCTTCAGTTTTAATGTAGAAATTGCATTCAGTACCGACACAGGAACCATCCCTTCCTAACAAGACAATATCATCCTGTCTTATTATAACTCCTTCAGGACTCTTTAAATCATGGTCATGGCAGGTTAATGTAGTTTTACCAGTTCCGCTTAAACCAAAAAATATTGCACCCTTCTCTCTTAGAATGTTATCTTTATCAAATACTTTTATTACTTTACTTCCTGCATGGAGCCCAAGTCTTCCTTTTTTAGTTTTAGCATAATACATACACATTCTTAAAAAAGCTTTCTTTATTTCTCCAGTGTAGTCAGTCCCTAAAACATATGTTTTTAAATTCTTTGCATCAACCAATACTTTTCTCTCGGGCCACTCTGGAACATCTATAACAACCAGATCTGGCTCCGACTTATGAGGATCAAAAAGAAGAGAGCCCCACATATAAGCAATTCTTGCATACGGTTTAGTTACATAAAACCTGCATGCAAGCTTGTAATCTGGATTCATACATATTGTTCTTTCAAGCATAATTACATCTTTATCTTTGAGATAATTATTAACATTGTCTATAATATCTTGCTGAGCTTGTGTGGGTTTGTCATAAATTATTTCAGTAAATTTAGCGCTTCTTGACCTAACTTTTGTAACATAGCTGGCGCTACCGTGAACAGTGGTTCTTTCCTCTCCTTTAGCCATTTGGCGTAATTCTTCTAAAGATGGGTTTTCAATTAAGTTCATACAACATTACTCCTTTTATCATATTTTTTTATTAATTCCGCTAAACTAACAATTCTTTTTTTAAACTTTAAATAATAATAGCTTATTAACATTGTATCTAAATTTTCATAATTTTCGAGCGATGATAGCTTTTGAATAAGATAAATATCTCTCAAATCAAGCTGAATAATGCTCTTAAGGAAAGAAGTTTCTTTTTCTCCTAATCTTGTAATAAAAGAATTCGCAAATTTAGAACAATACTTACATAAAGTTCCACCCTCTTCAAGGGATAAATAGAACTCCTTAATATCTTCATTTATGCTTTTCCCGCATTTTACACAATTGTTAATTTCAAGCCTATAGCCCTGAACATCAAGAAATTTCAATGCAAATATATATCCCAGCAAAATTGGATCAATTTCTTTTTTGTTTAAAGTGTAAATTGATGAAAGAGTAAGATAATAAGTATTTTTAGAGGGAGAAAGTGGTAGTAATAAAGAGTCGAGAATATCCGATATAAAGCTGAATGTAAGCGACCTCTGAAAATCAGAGATTATATTTTGAAAAATTTGAGAACCTTGTATTTCAGTTAAAGTAAAAAAATCATTTATCTGATAAAGCTGAATATATGAGAGGTTAGGAGGCTCAGTAGAGCTACCCCATTTATTTAAAGTAACTCTTGAACCTTTACACAGAGACAAAATTTTCCCGTTATCTTCAGTTACATATGTTAAAAGTTTATCTCTCTCTTTATATCTTCTGCTTTTTATAAGAATTGCTTGAGTTTTAATTAACGACATTTACTTTTCGCAATAACACTATTGGGGTTTGCTGGTCTCCGTTGCCTTGAGGATTATCTGATAAAGCCTCTTCAATTTCGCGAGTTTTACATTTATCACTTGCTCCAACAACCCAAGCTACTCCGAGGTCGTTAGCATCAACAATTGCAGCATCGCACGAAGTCATTTCTTTGATTTTTAAGGAAGTTTTATCAGAATCTTTTGGGCCTAATATTACATGATAGTCATAAGGCGGTATGGCACCTGGCATATCATCAATTAAAGCAGATTGAGGTCCAGCCAACCTATAGAATAAACCATTCTTTCGAAATATTTTTCCCAAAATTCCTCCAAATAGTGCCGAAAATACAACTCTTGCTGTTCCTATTTCATTAATAGCCACCTGCATTGCAAGAGGATTGCAAAGAGGAGCATTTCCTCCAAAAGGATAATTATCTTTTTTGACAAAGAAAGAAAGAAATCTGGCTAAAGGTGAGGCATAAATAACATCAACGCTTTTAGCTCTTCCCTCTGCTAAAGCAGCTACTGCTGAAGCAATAGTAATTATATCTCCTTCTCTTCTAATATCCTTTGTAAATTTGTCTGCTATCTCGCAAATGTCATCCCCCATTTTAATAATTGGGGTTTTAATAGGGATTCTTTCATAACCATTTTTAATTCTTTGAAAATCTGTTAAGTTATATTTTTCGCCAGTTAGCTCTGAGAGCATTCTTCTTATTTTAGTGCTTTTTGAGTATTTTTCTCCCATTCTTAATACCGAGATTGCATTCTCTCTTTCCCCAAGCTCTAAAAGAGCCTTTGCATAATTTACAAAATCTGTATCATGGAAATTTGAAGGCTTGAACGATATAAACCATTCATAATATTTAACAGCCTTATTATAGTCCTCTTTATCGAAATAGATTTTTGAAAGTCTTTTTAATAAATACCTTAAAGGAGAGAGAGTATCAGTACTTAAACTCTTTCCGCCTAACTCTATACATTTTTCATACCAAAAAATTGCACTTACCAGGTCATTTAGTTCAAAATAATATATATCCCCAATAAATAAATAATACCAATAATAGCGTGGATCTAGTTTCAATCCTTCCTTGAAAATAGATATAGCATTTAAAAAATCCTTTTCTTCAATGGCAGCTTCTGCTCTATTTCTTAAATCTATCCTTTTTTTAATTGATAACACTTAAAAATTACTCCCATTCAATAGTTGCAGGGGGCTTTGAAGTTATATCATAAACAACTCTGTTGATTCCTTTAACCTCATTCGTTATGCGGTTGCTTATCTTTTCAAGAAATTCGCTGCTCGCTTTATGCCATGTAGCAGTCATACCATCGGTAGATTCAACCATCCTCAAAGCTATTACATAACTATAAGTTCTCCTATCCCCCATTACGCCAACACTTTTTATAGGCAAAAGAACAGCGAAACCTTGCCAGACTTTATTTTCTTTGTCATATTTTGCCAATTCTTCTCTTAAAATAAGGTCAGCATGTCTCAAAATTGAAAGTTTTTCTTCTGTTATTTCGCCAATTATGCGGATCGCAAGGCCAGGTCCCGGGAATGGCCGCCTATTTAATAATTTGTCATCTATGCCTAACTCTCTACCAATAATCCTGACTTCATCCTTAAATAGATATTTTAATGGTTCTATGAGTTTGAGATTCAAATCCTCTGGCAATCCCCCAACATTATGATGACTTTTAATTTTATCTGTAATTCCTGAAACACCTCCTGAACTTTCAATAAAGTCTGGGTAAAGTGTTCCCTGTACAAGTCTTGTTGCACCAAAAAATTTTGCTTCTTCGGAAAAGACATCAATGAAGAGCTTACCTATGATTTTTCGCTTTTCTTCCGGATCCGAAACACCTTTTAGCGCACTTAAAAAAAGTTCTTTTTTATCCAATACAGTTAAATTTAATCCTAAATTACTTAAAGCTTCAACAACTTCTTCTCTTTCATGAGCTCTTAATAATCCATGGTCAACAAATACACATTTTAAATTATTTCCAATTGCTTTGTGAACTAATAAAGCTGAAACAGTCGAATCAATTCCTCCACTTATACCACAGATTGCCTTTTCGCTTCCTATCTCCCTTTTTATATTTACAATTTCTTCTTCAACAAAATTTTTAAGATTGCAATCCTTTTTTGCGTTCGCTATATTAAAAAGAAAATTTTCTAATACCTTTGTTCCATAGACTGAGTGGTAAACCTCTGGGTGAAACTGAATACCATACCTTTTAAGTTTAACTGATTCAATTGCAGCTATTTTGATAGAAGAGGTCTCAGCAGTTAACTCAAAACCTTCTGGTATTTTATATACATAATCGCCATGACTCATCCATACTATGGAATTGTCTGGTATGTCAATAAATAGCTTGGATGTCTTTTTTAAGATATGGAGGTTTACTTTACCAAATTCTGCTTTGCCGCCTAAAACTTCACCTCCATAGTGCTTTGCAATAAGTTGAAGACCATAACATATACCCAATATTGGAATATCTAAATCCCATAATTCAGCTTCAACATCTGGATGATTTTCTTCAAGAACCGACTTAGGGCTTCCAGAAAAAATTAAAGCATCACAATCGGAAAGCTCCTCTTTTTTGACAAAGTATGGATATATCTTGGAAAAAACTGATAATTCCCTTACTTTTCTTGCAATTAACTGCGTATATTGTGAGCCAAAATCAATTATTCCAATCATTTCTCATATAAATATTATAATACATATTAAAAGATTTTGGGGAAATGCTTATTCGAAATGACTTATGCTTTGTCATTCTGAAAGTGCGTATTTTGCACTTGTATTGAGGAATCTCCATGTCCTGCGCTGTCATTCCGAAGTGCAGTATTATCGCACAAGTCCTCAGGAATCTCCGTATTTGTCCTTGTCATCCTCGAACTCTTTTATCGGGGATCCAGACCATATATCTAGACTATCTGGATTCCCGCTTCCGCGGTAACGACTAAGAAAGTTACGGGAATGTCAATGATGCATCATTCCAAAAGTGCGATTTTGACGCACTTATCTTGAGGAATCACCTTACAGCTCCACCGTCATTCTGAGCGTAAGCGAAGAATCTCCTCATTTAATCTTTTTGCATTTCAGAGAAGAGGAGATCCTTCGTCGCTGAGAAGATGGCGAATGGTATTCTCCCTATTTTTTTAAGAAGAGCGCATTTTGTAGTATAATACATCTATGGGCAAATTAGTCGAACTTTATAAACCAAATAATGGCAATGAGGAATTAATTGCCAAAGGTCAATTAGCGAGTAGCCCTATTAAGCGAATGAAAGGCTTGATTGGTAAAAAGGAAATTGATGAAAACTATTTCCTACTCTTCAAAAATGCTTCTTCAATACACACTTTCTTCATGTCGTTTCCAATAGATATAATATTCACCGACAAAAATTTTAAAATAATTGCTATTTTCAAAAATGTGGAAAGTGGTAAAATAATTAATTGTTTTAGGAGTAAATATACGATTGAGGCAAGAGCTAATTTTTCAGATAAAATGAAACTAAAAGTAGGAGATAAGCTTTCTATAAAATTTATAGATTCAGATAATTCAGTTGGGCAAGTAACTATTGAATATGCACTTATAATTGCAGTTTTAATAGTTGGAATCATTATCCTTTGGCCAGCATTTGCCGATACAGTAAGAGCCTATATAGCTTCAATTATTAACTTCTTAAGCGATATATAGATAATTTTTTATGTGAAGTTTTGTATTTTCTTCTTATTATCACTTGAGTCCTGCTTCCGCGAAATGCTCTTCATCATTCCAAAAGTGCGATATTGACATACTTATCTTGAGGAATCTCCTTACAGCTCCACCGTCATTCTGAGCGTTTTTTATTGTCTTTCTGAGCGTAAGCGAAGAATCTCCTCATTTAATCTTTTCATCATTGTAGGTAGTAAATTTATGTTTTGATTGCATTTATTATTTATGCAACTGCGAAAAGAGGAGACCCTTCGTCGCTAAAAAGAAGCTCCTCAGGGTGACGTGGGGCAAGTAAGGATTTTTTGCTTTTTGCCTTGTATTAACAAAAAGTTAATGTTAATTGATAGTAGACACAAAGCGACAAAGAGGTAGACAGACATTCAGATTAAGGAATTAAAAGAAGAATTATTAATAGTACTAAATATAAAAAAGAAGCAAAAATCAAAAATAATTTTTCTATTGATGAATAAAATATGTATGCAATAATATTAAATTAAGATCTTAAAAAATAAATATATTTATAAAGGGCTCCATAAATTTGGAGTAATATTTTAGGAGGCTTAATATGAAGGGGTCACTTAAGAAGGTAGTTTTATCAATTTTTATTATTCTTTTTATTCTCACAACATTACCCATACAATCTTTTGGTGGTAATATTTCTCTTAATAAAGGAATACCCTTGCAAGATTTAGTTATAAACCCTTATGCGAAATCAGACCAAATCATTTCTGCGCCATTTTATTTTAGCAATAGCAATATAACTTTTGATAAGAGTAGTGCTGGATTAGAGATAAAGCTAAAGGGGTGCAAAAATATGAATATGCCTGACCTTCCAGCATTTCCATATTGTGAAAAAGAAATTGAGCTTCCATCTAATAAGCAATTAATATACATTAAAGTTAAAGAAGTCAATACTTCTATAATTGAGCTTCCTAAAAATATTCCTCTTAAATTAGCTCCCAAACCAATGCCAATTTCGCCTCTCTCGCCAAACGACAATTTCTCAAACCTTCAAGATTTTCAAACAAGAGAGTTTGAAAATATAAATCCTTATTTATATGGTAACAGTAGTGAAAGGATGAAGCTTTATTCAGACGTTAATAAAATAAATAAATTCAACAATAGCAATGAAAACATTACAGATTTATTGGTGGGAAATAATGCAAATAATTATTATGGTAATATTAATAAACATGAAGGGAAATTAAATCAAAATATCCCGGAAATATTTCCAGATTATAATTTTGACTATGTTATAACTCCTTATAAAGATGGAAAAAAACTATCTCTCTTTGTTAATCCTGTTTACTATATAAGAGGAGAACTAATATTAGCCAAATATATTAGTTTAGAGATTGGCTTATCAAAGGATGAGCTATGTACTTCATCAAATGAAGAGGACAATAAAAATCTAAGCGTTATTTTAACCCCCGATGAATTCTTTAATGAAGCCAGCAAGCTCAAAAGCACTCAAGAATCTTATGGTTATAAAGTTTCAATCGTAAAGCTTTCTTCTATTTTATCATACAAGGAAGCAGAAATACCTGATTTAAAACCAATTATAGGCTATAAAGATGCTTTAGAAAAAGATAAAGAAATTCTTAAAAATTATAATTACTCATTATCGAAAAAGATCATAACATACCTTAAAGAACTTCTTAAAGAGAAAAAAATAAATTATCTGACAATTTTAGGAGATGGAAGTAAAGTTCCACCCTCTTATTATGTGCTCTCTTCTGATAATTTCAGTGATTATGATAAATGGGTTCCGACTGACATTTTTTATTTTGCTCCTGATACAAAGAACAAAGAATACCCAATTAAAATATCAGTCGGGCGTCTACCTGTTAGAGATAAAGAAGAGGCAAAAATAGTCGTAGATAAAATTGATAGATACAGAAAGGCTTTATCGAGCTCCTGGTTTAAAAACATTGCTCTAATGGGAGGGGACCCATTTGGTGGAGACTATATGGGCGAACTTTTTCTTGCTGACCTTATCAACAAAGATTATTTTGAAGGCTTGAATGTAGAAAAATATTTTAAAACCTCAGGAAAATTTGGAAAAGATGACCTTCTTTATTGTTTAGAGAATGAATCAGTTGGATTCATTAATGGTCATGGACACGGTGGAGGAGATACTTATTATTTAGAGCCAGGAACGCTTAATTCAAAGGAGATTCTTTCTTTAAAGAGGAAAGATGAACTTCCAATCTTCTTAAGTGTAGCTTGTGGTAATGGCGCTTATGATACCATGGTTTTGGATACAGATTTTTCAACTAATAAATATTTAAAGTATCCAACATCATTCTCTGAATCGTTAGTTTTAGGGGAAGGCGGAGCAATAGCTTATGTAGGTGGAGCAAGGATTAACTACTCAGGTTGGAACCTAAATTATAAAAATGGCGTTCCTATATTAAAAGAAAAATATTACATGGATGTAATATTTGATTACTTCTTTAAACATTATCACGAAAAGACCAACACTCTTGGTGATATTGTAAAATTGACACTCTCAACCTATGCCGATGAAGAGATGGGTTACATAAATTACGCTGATGTAAAGACATTTTTTGGTTTCACTCTTCTTGGTGACCCGACAATTAAACTCCCGCTCTTCAGTGGGGATTTTAAGAGTAAAGTTCCTGAAATATCTCTTGATAAAGATTATAGATTTAGTCCTTCGAATCTACCACTCTTTCCTATTGATGATGGAGTTCAAATCCTTTCTACTACTAATTCACCTACCCTTAATTATATTTTATCTGATTATTTAAATACTGATTCTCCTGTTTTAGAAGAAGGTACATTTGAAAAAGGAACGAAAGAAAAATTCTCATATAATTTTAATAATCTAATCAAATCAGTATTAACTATCCGGGTTGAGACAAAAGATTTTAAGGAAACGAGAGTGGTTTTCTACGGCAGATACTGGCACGACCTTGTTGTCGCTGAGGATTTCGACTTATTAAGGCTAACAAAAGGTGAGAATAAAGATTATGTGGCAATTATTAGAAATGATGGAATTTACGATGAAGAAAATATTACAATAACAGTTAAAAATAACGGTAAAGAAATAAAAAAGCTTACATACAACAAGTTGCCCTACTTTCAATCTCGATATGTTCAATATAATTACGAAGCTTTTGAAGTGGGATCAGTAAACATTGAAATTTCTGCTCCAAGCTTAAAAGGCGAGAAAGCAACCTCTGATAATATTCTTTCTAAAAAAATCAGTGTAGTAGAAGAAAATGTAATAAGAGTTGGAGTATTGGCTCAATCAGATCTATTATCATGGTCAGATGTAAGCAAAGCTTTAAATATATTGGAACTAAATAAAAAACTCAGTAATTCATCCTTACCAATTGAAATCTTTCCTATTACTTTTGGAAGAGATTCTTTTACTAACACAACTTCACTAAAGAGACTTAAGGTCGATATGCTAATTCTTTATACTAATGATTTTTTTGACTTTCTGCTAAACCAATATTTAAGCGAAATTGAGGAATTTATTGGAAATGGTGGAATAGTCCTTGGAATATTGAGTCTCGGGGAAAATAGCTATGGTTTTAGCTCAAAAGAGATTCAACCTCTATTTGGTTTGGGGAGGGATGATGAATTTGAATTAGTTGAGCTACCAGACTTTAAAGAAACTCTGCAAATTAGCGATAAAGAGATATTTGATAAAGATAAACTAAATATTACAGCAAGATTTACAATTGCTCCAAAGGATAAAGATAGTTGGAAAGAGGTAACTTTAGAAGGGGGAGAATTGATAGGAATCTCTGATGATGGAAAGATTGGTCTAATAAAGTACCACAATAGTTTACTTTATTCAGGATATTTTAGCTGGAAAGACTTAACCGAAGATGATGATACATACTATTTCTTTGAAAGCCTGCTCAAATTTGCAATGAAAGAGCAAAAAGACATATCCGTCAGTAAAGTAACATTGTCTCCGGCAATAGGGAGAAAGAATAATATTGGTATGTTAAATATTTCCATTAGGAATTGTGGTAATACTATCATTCAAGATATCGAACTTTTGGTTAAACCTCTCAATAAAACTTTTAATATTGAATCATTAAAAGGAAGGGAAGAAAGAGAAATCAAATGTGAGATTAATTTGCGAGGAGTTTCGGAAAGATTAGATTTCGAAGTAATTGTTGACCCAAATGACAAAGTTAAAGAATATGATGAATCAAATAATAAAGCCAAGGTTTGTTACAATGTTGTGGCTCAAGGTGAACCTGATGTTGAACCAGAATTAACACTTAATATACCTGATCAATTGGAAGTAACCGAGTCTAAACTGATTGTAGAGGGAAAAACTAACTTTAATGCTATTGTTAGCTTTAATGATGAGGATATCGCAAAGAATAGTGATGGCTCTTTTAGTAAGATTGTGAATCTTAATAAAGGAGAAAATAACCTTACTTTTACCGCTAAAGAAGGTTCACTAAAAACAGTAAAGAATATAAAAGTTGTATTAAAGGATTTAAAAGAAATCCTGCTTAAGATTGGTGATAGAGCAGCGTTTTTAAATCGTGAGTTAAAGCAATTAGATGAACCACCGCTAATTTTAAGTGGAGTAACATTCGTACCATTAAGATTTATTGGTGAAGCATTTGGAGCTAAAGTCGATTGGTATAAGGAAGAGAGTAAGATTGTAATTTCAAACGGGGATATTACGCTCATAATGTGGATTGGTAAAGACATAGCAAAACTAAATGATAAAGAACTAAAACTGGAAGCTTTGCCTTTCATTTCAAAAAGTGGTAGGACATTTGTGCCCTTACGTATAATTGGTGAGGCATTTGGTGCAGAAGTTTTATGGGATGCCAAAAATAAGACAATTTCAATAAAATTAAAAGTTGACTATCCAGAAGAAGATTTAAAACCTTCTTCCCTTAATGTACTTAGCAGCAGTGATATCGAAACGTCTTTCTCTCTTCTAATAAATTCCTCAAATCCTCCAGAAGAAGTTATATTCCCATCTTGTTTCGATTTATATAATGATGAATTATATGTCACAACTTACAAGGGAATTTGCATACTGGATAAAGACCTTAATTTTAAGAGAAGGATTAATTACCCGTCTTTCCTTGAAAATAACATTGATATAAGTTATTTTAGGGCATTATCCTCTACTTACAGTAGAAATTTTTTACGGGTTTCGGGTAAAAATCTAATTTTTTCTGACGGGTATGATATATACATCTTTGATAAGGAAAGTGGAGAGCTTAAAAATTATATTAGCGGATACTACTATGGTAGTTTAATTAAACCATTATGTAAATTTAATAGTGTATACGATTACGAAATATATGATGATAAATTGTTTGTGCTTGATTCTTCTCGAATAAGTGTAATTAATGCTTCAACTGGAGAACTCTTGTCGATATTTTCCAACTATTACTTATTGGTTGATATTGCTATAAGCAAGAACAATATTTATGCAGTTTCTCTTTTTGATGGATACTATAAAATTGGCCTCGAAGGAGAAGATACAAAATGGATTGATTTTCCGGAAAGCGTTATTTCATATAGTACGACAGTATCTGAAGATGGTTTCTTATATTTATGTTGTTCTTATCCAGATTATACCGTTTTAAAGCTAAATGCTAACAATGGTGGGTTGGTTAAAAAGTTTAAACTGTCTGGAAATGTTGGTGTAGTTTTAGATAGAATAATTATTTCTGATGACTTTGTTTTTGCGCTTTCATTGAATAGCAGAGAGAGTTCTTCATACATATTTGAAGAAAAATTCGTTAAAATGGATAAGAATTTCAAACTCTTAAATAAATTAGGCGCCGATGGTTATAATAAAGTTAAGCTAGATAGTAGTTTCCTCATAAACCCAGAGTATGTAAGAATTACAGATGATGGAAATTATTTAATTTCTCAGTATTATCCACTAAATCCCAATTATTTTAAATTATATTCCGGGGACTGTAAGCTTATAAAAGCTTTTCTTCTTTCTCCTCCTGATGGTTTATTCTGGATTAGAAGAGTATTGGAATTAAATAGTGATTCTATTGGAGCCCTTTATGTTGACTATGTAGAGGGTAAATATTGTTTTAAGAGTTTTGAACCTACTTCTAAAGGTGCAATTAAAACTAACAGTGTGGAGTTAAAACCAACTGCTAAATACAATTATTTTTATAAGCTCTCTTATAATGATGATTTAATTGTAACATTTGACCTCTATTCCGGAAATGTTGTTGAATTCAACATTAAAAGTGGTGAAGAAGTTGGAAGATTTAGCCTTGCGTCAGTGGAAAATGGAGGCGGTATATACTTTCCTTATTCAATGAAAATTGTTGGAGATAAGGTTTATATAATTGACTATGTTAAAAAGTTAGCAAGGGCTTATTCCCTAAAAGGAGAAATTTTATCTGATTTAGATTTTAATTGCTATTCAGAAAGTGATAAAGTTAAATACTACACTGATTCAAAAATAATTGACGAAGATGAATTCGCCCTTGTTGATACTGAATTATCAAATTTGCTTTTATTCGACTCTGAATCTTTAAATAAGGTTATCGGAGAAAAGAGGCAACTTTCTTTTGAGGGCAATGAAAAAGCTATTTCTAATGACCTTCAGAGCCTTTATCTACCATATTCTTTTGATATAAAGGATGATTCACTTCTCATAAACGATCTTGGAAATTATAGAGTAATAAAAAGACCACTTTCTTATTTAAGAGCAGAAGAAGTACCATTAAATGTTAAAATTACTCCGAAAGATTTAAACTTAGTAACATACTCTAAAGATATAGTAGAAGACGATGTCTTAGTTGAAGTATTTGGTAGTGATGCTCCTTTGGAGATTTTGAACTCTCCTACCTGGGCAAGCATTAATAATTTTGACTCGAAAAAAAGAAATACTTTAATAAAAATCAAATTTGACCCTTCAACTATAGCTGTTAATAAGGAAGAATCTGGAACAATTACTTTTAAAGTTGGTGAATGTGAGAAGAAACTAACTATTAACATTAAAAGAGCTAATAATGAAATAGCGTTTTATTCAAACAGTTCTCTTATAAAGGGTAAGGCTAAAAATTATGTTTCGAAAGCTCCCACATTATTAAATAATAATATTATTTTTCTAAGCGAAGATATTTTAACAAACATTTTTGAGTTTGATATAAAAAGAGCTGGTGAAGAAATTTTGCTTAATACTTATGAATTTACAATTAAACTTAAAGTAGGAAAAAGAAAAGGAAACATAATATTACCTAAAGGAGTTACTGAGATTGACTTAGGTGAAAACGTGCAAGAAAAAGGTGGAATTTTGCTAATTCCAGTAAATACTATTTTTAATTTTCTCTCTATTACTTATGAAATTAAAGGTGAATTAATAAAGGTCTTTCCCACGTAGGGAGAATTCATTGCAAATAGAAGCGCTGAATAGCTAAGGGTAAACTCAACAAAATCTCCTATTTTAAGTTTTGGAGTATTCTCAACATCTAATACAAGATGATCCGATGTTCCGCCAATAACTTCAATTGTATCATCAATTGGGTTAAGTCCTTTTATATCTGTATCAAGTTTTCCAATATTTAGAATCGCCCTTTTTCTTAAGCCCATCTCTCTATATTTAACAATCTCCCCAAAAACATTCTTTGCCTGCTCTCTAAGATTTCCTTCAATTGAAGTAGGCTTTGTTTTTAATTCTATTATCTCACCACCAAGCTTAAAGCAATCAGTAAAACAACCAGGGATTCTTTCTTTATAGATAGCATCCACTCCATTCATTATTCCCTCACCAATGCGGACGTTTGAAATGTAGGGAGGAACTTTTTGCTTAAGCATTAACGGAATTAAGTTTGAAGCACCACCAGAAACAATTGGCTCAAAGTCCAACAACTTTTTAAATATTTTTGAGGCATCTTCTAAAATTTTTAGATTTTTCTCATCAGGAATTAACCCGGTAAGACAGGTTGCATTTGCCCCTATCCCTATTATGTTGATACCTTTAAATTTTATAGCCTCTTTAAGGAAACTTTCGAAATCTTCTAAAAGAACCCCTTCTCTTAAATCACCGATCTCAAGCATAATTATTACCTTATGAGAGGTATTTTTAGCTCTTGCAACCTCGCTTAAACTCTTTAAGACTTCAATTTCAGTATTAAGGGATATATCGCAATATTTAATCACATCCTTAACATCACTAATTGATGGGGAACGAATAAGCATGAAATCACCGTTTATTCCTTTTCTTTGCATCTTTTTTATGTCACAAATTCTTGAATCCCCGATTGAATTTACAACATCTCTTATATGTTTTACAATTTCTGGCTCTCCTTCAATTACCTTTGTAACGACTGTTAAATCAAGAGAATTTTTCTTGCATAAATCGTTAATCACTTTTACGTTATTCTTTATCTTCTGAAGGTCTACTTTTAAATAAGGTGTCTTCAATATTGTTTCCTCCCTATATTAAATTTATTTTTCTTTTATGCTCTTATATTTTATAGAGTTATAGCTTTTATTGTTATTTTTTCTATTTTTTTCTAATTTTGATATGAATTGTGAAAAGAGGAGAGGTTCCTTCGGGAGCAAAATACGCTCCCTTTCCTTTTTTTGTCATTCTGAAGTGCAGTATTATCGCACAAGTCCTCAGGAATCTCCGTATTTGTCCTTGTCATCCCCGAACTCTTTTATCGGGGATCCAGACCATACTTCTAAACTCTCTGGATTCCCGCAATCGCGGGAATGATGCACAGAAGTAGCAGGAATATCTGAATGATAAATTATGAAGCAAAAGAAAACGGATCTCCTAAGATTTATTACTCATCCCTATTTCTACTAAATTATTCTCTCTCTATGGCTAAAGCAAAAATCTAATTTGTCAGGAAAAACTCGAAATCCTGTACCATGATCATGCGGTTTCCCTGTTGAATATTGACCAATTCTTATATCAACAAGAATTGTTCCCTCTTTCAATAATTGAATAAAATTATCAAAATTAAAGCCGCTTAATAACCACGCTTCGTTATACCAAAACTCTTCATTAGAACCGATGCCTTTTGTCTCTGCTTTCACATACAGCAATTTTGGCAATTTCCTTTCAAAAGATTTTTTAAGAATTTCTTTGTCCCAAAAACCAACAATTTCTTTATTAGTAGTTATGAGGTTTATCCTATCTTTTTCTATATCAAGTTTAAAGCCAAACTCGCCTTTGATTTTATTAAATTCTTTTGCATTTACAGTTGTATGTAATTCTTTTCTTTTATTACTTTTTGCTGATTCATACCCAAACCTCTGTAATAATAAAGAATTTGCTTTTGGCGGAAGAGATGATTTTGTGAACAGCGTAAGCATGCTTGTGGTGTTTTTTCTCGCAGATTTTAATTCAATCATTGCAGCATTTGGACCTGGGATATTATTTTCAGATATTCCTAAAAGATCCTCTAGCGTTTTTCCAACTCCAGTATTTCCTGATCTATGAGTTTTAATATACCCTATTTCTTTTATTGCCTTCAGTTTTTGTATTAATTCATCATATTCATTCATAGTTATGGTTTCCAGAAGTCAAGTATATATTCAAAAGTTGTACTAAGAGTAATATAGTTACTTGGCCATCCGAAAATACCAATCTTATTAACTAAATTTCTTTTATCCCAAATGATAATATTTCTAAGCTCATAGCCTACTTTTTCTAAAGCTTCTATAATATAGCTATGAGTTGGATATCTCCGATTATTTTCCCATAAATCATTAATATTAATTATGCAGTGAGCTTTTGGTCTTAATAGTGGTAATATCTCTTTATAAATCTCTGCTAAATTTAAAATATATTCCTTGACGTTCATTGTTCCTAAGTCTCTTGGATTGTTTGAATATTGCTGAACTTTTTTGTAGTGTTCATTTGTTCGCAGATCACTACGAAGACTTTTATTCAACCTTTCATGATTTAACATATTTGCATATGGCGGCGAAGTAACACATAAAGATACTGTTTCTTCATATAGGTATTTCGAAATATTGATTGCATCATCGCAAATTGCAAATTGTTTTGTATTTTCGGCAAATAAAGATATATCTAATTCTGTAAGCCTTTTTTCGGCGTAATTGATGTAATCTTTATTTAGGTCAAAACCCACAGCATTTCTTTCTAAATCTCGTGCTGCAATAAGAGTAGTTCCAATTCCAACGAATGGATCTAATACCAATTCTCCTTTATGAGTAAAAAGTTCAATGCACTTCTTAGGCAAAGCGATCGGGAATACTGCTGGATGTATATTTTTGTCTCTGATGTCTCTACTCTCATAATATAATTCCCAAATAGCAACTTGACTTTTCACCCACTCTTTTGGTGTGAGACAATTAATGTGATTATCCTGGCAGGAGCAGGTTTTCCTGAAATTAATATCTAATTTATCTTTAATTTCGGCTTGTCTCATTTATGTATATTTTATCAGTTTTTAAATGTTTTGTTAAGTTATCTAATTTACTTTCCTACTTTCAATTAGAACTAAAGAGGAAGAGACTCTTGCGAAGCAAAATACGCTCCCTTTCCTTTTTTTGTCATTTTGAAGTGCGGTATTATCGCACATGTACTTAGTAATCTTCGTGCTCCCCTCCCGTCATTCTGAGCGTAAGCGAAGAATCTCCTCATTTAATCTTTTCATTTTTTATTCACGTTTGGGCTTATTTCGCATGAGGGTAAAAGAAGGAGACCCTCCAGTCGCTGAGATGCTTCCCTCGAGAAGATGGAAGTGGGCAGCTGGAGACCCTGCGCCTCTGGAAAAACGCTCCATCAGGATTACGGGGAAGAGCGGAAATGGGTAACTCTCGACACTATGAGAAAACCTACAAAAAGCTCAATAATAGATAGAACGACCACTAAAATAAAACTATTCAAGAAAAATTTTTCCGGAAATATATTTATCAATAAATCTGTCTCAGGGTCTAAAAGCCATAAATCATTATTAAAGCTTATTATGTGAAAAAGCAGGAATGACTTATCAAAGGTAAATGCAACTATTAATCCGAAAATAATTATAAGAAGACCACTATATAGGAAAAATTTTGCTATATTTTTCTTCTTTTTAAAGAAATATATCGATAAAAGAATTACAACAATTAAGCTCACCAAACAGACTATCCTAACAATTTTAAAAATCTTTGAAACATCTTTAAGATGGGCAATATCCTTGCTTGAGAAGAAGTAACTACCTTCCTCGCTACCTTTTGTATTATTTGAGCCGCCAAAATTTATTGTTCTCCACAAATAATTAGCGATTATTTCTTTATCTTTATTTGTAAACTGCTCTTCATTTAAATTCTCAACTTGTTTTAAATAAGTAGATTTTGAAAGAGCAATAATTGAGACATTGTTAGTCAAAAAGAAAACTCCCAAACCCAAAGTCATTAAAATTGATAGAAAAACTGATATGGGTTTCATTGCTAAATTCTTTTATATATTGCATGATGAGTTTTGGCTAATTCGCAACCATAAAGCATCATTATCATTGTGTAGTCAAGCCATGTTATAAGAATAATTACCGTAAAGAGAGAACCATAAACAACATTTGCAAATGGATAATAGGTTAAGTAAAGTTTATAAAAGAACCGAGCGATAAAAAATGCCAAAGTTGTAAAAGCGCCCCCTAAAAGAGCTGACTTATTATTAACTTTTGTAACTGGAATAAACTTATTAAATAAAAAGAAAACAAATAATGCAAATATTAGATTTATAATGTAAAGAATTGTATTATATATTGCGGGGAGCGGCTTAATACCAATAAAATTTGTGAAATTAGATGAATAAAGAAAGTACTCTAAGGCATTCGTCAAAAACAGTGTAAAGATAGTAAATATCATGAGAAGCACCATAAGGAATATTCCTAAAAATTTACTTTTTAAGAAATCTCTTCTTTTTTTAATTCGCCAGATTGAGTTATAAACAGACTCTAAAACACCAAAGAAAATCAGCAATATCCAGATCAGTGTCACAAACCCGATAATTGTTGTTATACCACCATTGTTTATAGTATTTTCTAATAACCTTCTTGCAATTTCCGATCCAGCAGGAGTAAAGCTTTCAGTTAGATTGACTACATATTCTAAAGCCCTTTTGTTAGAATTTAAAATAAAACTTAAGGCTGACAGCAGTAAAAGTATTACAGGAAAAGCCGAAAGTATTCCAAAATAAGATAATGATGCAGACATAAGCAAACAATTATCTTTAAAAAAATCTCCTGTTGCTTTAAGAAATATTTCTTTAACATTAAACCAATCTATTTTATTATTGTTCGAAGCCATTTCGATAACCAACTATATTTAATCTTAACCGCCCCATTTGGACAAAATTCAGAACAACAATAACATTTTATACACTTTTTTCTGTTAATTTCTATTTTTCCGTTAACTTTTTCTAAAGCTTTTGCTGGACAATTTTTTACGCATGTCAAACACTTATTGCACGAATTATCATCGAAAAAAGGTTTACCTGCAATATAGTTTTCAAGAAAACTATTTATAATCTCTGGAAACGGAAGAGGAGTTATGGGTTTATGTATTTTTTCGAAGTCTTCAATTATGGCATTTCTAAGTAGTGTACCGGTTATTTCAATATTTTCTGGTTTAATAAAACCCCTTATATACGCTTCTTTATTTGTTGGAACAAGAATTGGTTTTAAACCAATTATTTCAGATGCTACCCAATCAAGCGAAAAAACATCCTCGCTTATAAGAATAAGGTTTGTTAATCTCGCTTTTCCATTCCTTGGACCATCCCCTTCCATAGAAAGCACTCCATCAACGATTGTAATTACAGGTTTTATGGTAGAGGCAACATCAACAAGAAATGCACTAAAGTTTGGGAGGGTTTTAAGTCTTAAATGATATTCACTTTTTTTGACACCCGGAATCACACCAAAAAGATTTTTCACCCCACATGTTATGTATGTTAAACCATGAGTTTTGAGCTTTGGAACATTTACAATATAATCAACCTCTTTAATGGCTTTTGCCACAGGAATTATTCTACCGACTCTGTTTTCATCATTTTTAATATCAATTGATTCTATAAAATCAATTAACGGAACATTTTCTTCACTACAAACTTTTTTGATTCCACTATCTCTGTATACTTTTTCTAAAAAACTTCTTCCAGATTCAGAGGGTCCGTCACCAACCGTAACTTCGCAGTTTATGCTTTTAAAAACTCTTATTAAAGATCGAACAAACTCAGGGTGTGTTGTTACTGCATCTTCTGGTTTGGCATATGTTAATAAATTGATTTTAAGAAGGACCCTTTTCCCACTTAATTTATTAAATGAGCTAAATGTTGGAAGAACTTTCTTTAATACATCTTCTGCCTGAGTATATCCATCTACTTTACAAATTTCTACTCTACTCATAGCTTATAAACCTTGCCATTTCTACTTAATTCTCATACTTTCTCAGTCATTTCTGCTTTTTTTATTATAGTACTTACAAAACTAAGAATATCGGGGATGATTCTCGCCAGTCATCCCGATGAGCATCTTCTTAGCGACGAAGGGTCTCCAACACTCACCCAGTCTTCCTGAGGGAGCGTATTTGTATTTTGCTCCCGAAGGATCTTATTATCTCTTGTTATTCTCATGTTCTCTTTTCGTCATTCCCGCGATTTTTCTTGTCATTCACTTGATTTTCTTGTCATTCCTATGATTTTTTCTTGTCATTCCCGCACTTTCCTTGTCATTCCCGCGGTCTCTTTGTCATTCCCGCGGAAGCGGGAATCCAGTGTTATTATGTCATTCCCATGAAAATGGGAATCAATATAATTTAGAAAAATTGGTCCGGATCCCCGATAAAGGATTTCGGGGATGACATTTTTGTGGATTTCGGGGATGACGGTTTCTTCTGGATTCCCAATAAAAGATTTTGGGAATGACAGTTTGCAAAGTGAATCCCCGATAAATACATTTGATGACGAATAAAATACAAATGAAGAGATTTTTCGTCGACGCTCAAAATAACTGTTGGGATTGACCATTTCTACTCATTAAGGTCTAAAATTTTACCTTCCTCAATATAGCAGACTCTTTCAGCAATGTTTGTTATATGATCTCCGATTCTTTCAAGTTGCTTCGCCACAAATATAATCTTGTTTGCTTGCTCAATCTTTCGTGGATCTTCCATCATATAAGTCAAAAGCTCTCTCCATATTTTATTGTTTAATTTATCAATTATGTTGTCCTTTTGCGCTGATGCAATCGCAATATCAGTTTCATTTAGTAGCATCGCTTTCATAACGTCATCTATCATTTCAATGCATATTTCAGCCATCCGTGGTATATCAATAAATGGCTTCAAAGGAGGTAGTTTTATAAGCTCCAAAGATGCTTTACAGATATTTCTTATTAAGTCGCCAATTCTTTCAAAATCATTAGCAATAAAAAGAGATGAAATTATAAACCTTAAATCTCTTCCGACAGGCTGCTGAAGAGCAATATTGCTAACACCCATATCTTCTATTTCCTGCTGAATATTATCTGTTAGCTCTTCTCCTGCAATTGCTTCTTTTAAAAAGTCCTCATTACGTTCCACAAGGCCTTTAATTGAATTCTTAAGGCTATTTTTTATAACGGTTGCCATTTTTAAAATTTCTTTTTTTAATATCTCGATATTATTATCAAAATCCCGCCTCAAACTCATTCTTAAATTCTTATTTCTCTTTCTGCTATTCCTTTTATAAGTTTTACACAGTTCAAGACATCCATATAATCAACCATTTCCGACTGAGTATGCAAATACCTTGTCGGAATTGAAATAACTCCTGTTGGTATCCCCTCTTTTGTTATTTGAATAACACCGCCATCAGTCCCACCATATGGCAAAACTTCATATTGATACGGTATATTTAGCTCGTTAGCAACGTGAACCATAAAATCGTTTAATCTCTTATCAGAAACAATACTAAAATCCTGTATTTTAATTGCAGGACCATCTCCAAGCTTCATGGGTATTCTTTTTAATCCCTTTGGTGTATCTCTAAATCCTGTACCAGTTACATCTACAGCAATACCAATTTGTGGCTCTACTCCAAAACATGCTGTTCTCGCTCCAACAAGGCCAACTTCTTCCTGTACTGCAAATACAAAATAAAGGTCGTTGTGATTACTTTTAATTTCTTTTATTGCCTCTATTAAAACACTACACCCAATTCTATCATCCATTGCCTTAGAAAGCAGTCTGCCGCCATAATCAACAAATTCTCTATGATAATTTGCCATTTCACCAATACTTATTTTTGATAATGCCTCTTCTAATGTTGTAGCTCCAATATCTACATAAATGTTATCAAATGTTAAATTTTTTAGAGCTTCTTTCTCTTTGCTCAATTCTTCTGCCTCATACCAGATTGTCCCTATAACGCCATTCTCAAATATTATTCTTGTAGAAGGAAGAATCTGAGTTGTAATTCCTCCAACGGGTTCAACCCTCACGAATCCAGAATTATCAATATAAGAGGCAACAAAACCAATTTCGTCCATGTGGGCATCGAAGAGAATTTTTGTTCCATTTCCAACTTTGTGAGCTATTAAGTTTCCTAAAGGATCAACCTTATAATCATCAACATAATCCTTTATTAACTCGATAATTGCTTCTCTAATCTTATCTTCTCTTCCACTTGGCGAATTGGTTGTAACAAGTTTCCTTATAATTTCTTTCATTTCTTTTCCTCCTTATTTCAAATATTATTCTTTATTATATTGATTGAATTTATCTGCCATGTTTCTCCGTAATTCCTGAAACCAATTATTTGAAAATCCAGTGGTATTTCGTCATCCCCGAATGCCACACAGCCGTCATTCCCGAGTGCATCTATTGGGAATCCATATTTCTTTTTTGCTTTCTGAATTCCCACTTTCGTGGAAATGGCGAGGAGGTAGTGGATTCCCATTTTTTTATTGGAATGACACAATCTTTCCGGATTCCAGCAATCGCTCGAAATGACAAAAAAGAAGATCCTTATGAAGTAAAATGATGCTTTCTCATGATGACGGACGGAGGTAGCGTGAGATCCTTCGTCGTTTAAGGATACGCTCCTCAGGGTGACAAATGAATGGTTTGTCACTCCGAAAGTTTCATCTTGCACTTAAGAAATCCCCTTATACATTAAAATCAAAATATCTCTTTACATTTGATAAAATTGCCTCAGAGAGTAAAACAGTGTTTTCGAAATCAGTTAAGCTTAAGACTGATGCTGGTGAATGTATATAACGAGTAGGAATGGAAATAACTCCAGTAGGAGCGCCTATTCCAGACCTTGCAATTGATGTGGCATCTGTTGCACCAGAAGTCTTTTCTCTAAACTGATATGGTATGTTGTTTTCTTTGGCAATACTTTCTATAAACGAGATTACTTTTTTCTGTATCACAAGGCCCTGTTGCATATATGTAATTACGGGTCCCTTATTAATTTGTGTAGACCATCTATTTCTTTCTAAAAGTGGTATATCTCCAGCAGAAGTCCCTTCAAATACAAAAGCCAAATCTGGTTCAATTCTAAAAGCTGAGATTCTGCTTCCTCTAATGCCTACCTCTTCCTGAGTAGTAAATGCGAAATATGTATCGTAGTCAGGTACAAAATTTTTGTTTATTAGATTATACAAAATAGCGCAACCTACCCTATCATCAAATGCTTTTCCTTTAACAAGGTTTCCAAACTCTCCATATTTTGTATTAAAGTAAATTGGATCTCCTAACTCAATTTTCCCAGCTAATTCATCATCAGAACTTGCAGAAACATCAATATATAAACTATCTTTTTTAATAGGTGTATCGAATTCTTCTCTCTTTTGAACATGAATGGGCCTTACGCCTATTACACCAAAAACATTTTCACTACCCTCTATAACTACAGTTTGAGCAGGAAGGACAGAGGGCTCAATTCCTCCAACAGTAGCAAATTTAATATAGCCATTCTTTTCAATTTTTGTAACCATAAGTGCAACTTCATCCATATGTGCTGCAAACATAATTCTCTTAGAGCTATTTACACCCTTTTTTAGGAGTATTAAATTGCCTATTGAGTCTACTATTGCCTCATCAACAAGTTTCTCTAAATTTTGCCTAAGAAATTTACGTATTTTTTCTTCGTGCCCGCTTGTTCCATTTAATTCAGAAAGCTCTTTTAAGACCATTTTAATTCCTCCAGATATTTTTCATCAAGCCTTTTTATGTAATAGAGTAGCAATTTAACAGTGTTCTTAACATCATTTATATCTACTAATTCAATTGGCGTATGCATATATCTCACTGGTATAGATAATAATGCAGTGGGAATTCCTGCCTGAGTAATCTGAATGACCGCTGCATCAGTGCCACCGGGCCTACTCATTGGCTCTAAAACGTATTTAAGCTTTTCCTCTTTTGCTGTATTAATTAAGTCTTTAACTATTTTCGGTGTAAAGTTTGGTCCTATTCCAATTGCAGTACCATCTCCAAGCTTAAAACCTTCAAATTCTACAATATCAGGTTGATCTCCAATTGTGACGTCAATAGCTATACCTATGTCTGGTTTAATCTTAAAGGTTGAGGTATAGCAACCCTGTGAACCAACTTCTTCTTGAGTGGAAAAAACGCAATATATATCCCAGACATTCTTAAAATATTTAAGTTCGTTTAAAAGTGCAATACTTACAAGAGCACTCGCCCTATCGTCAAAAGATTTTCCAGAAACCTTATCCCCTTTAAGTCTTAGAAATTCTCCTTTAAATGTAACAGGATCTCCAATATGTATTTTTTCTTTAACTTCTTTTTCGCTTAATCCTGTATCGAGTACAAGCTTGTCATAATTTAGAGGTTTACTTCTATCCTCTTCATTTAATAAGTGCGGAGTTACTGTTGAAAAGATAGCTAAAATTTCATCATTTTGTGCATTTATAATCACTTCTTTTGAAGGTAAAATTTTATAATCTACTCCACCTCTTGGGCTAACTCTTAAAAAACCACCTTCTAAAATATCAGAAACTACAAACCCAACTTCATCAATATGTGTTGAAATCATCAATTTTGGGTGTTTTTCTGAAGTACCTCGCTTTACAGCTATAAGACTACCAAGAGGATTAAATTCATAACTATCAATATAATCTTTTATTAAATTTAATATTGTTCTTGCAACTTTACTTTCTTGTCCTGTTATTCCAAATTGTTTACTCAGTTTTTCTAAAGTATAAATATAATCAAACATTGTTCACCTCTTTGTATCATTTGTGTTTTAAATTTTTCTTGTTATGGTAACAATTTGATTTTTATTATCCCAGTTGACTTCAGCATTAAAGCCTTCTGCAATAAATCGCACAGGTACAAGAGTTCTTCCATTAACTATAATTGGTGGTGCATCGAGAGTATAATCTTTACTATTTATTTTTGCTTTTTTTTGGTTAATCCATAGTTCTATTGTTGTTTCATTATCCTTTATTGTTACCTTTCTTGATTTATTATCCCAGTTGACTTCAGCATTAAAGCCTTCTGCAATAAATCGCACAGGTACAAGAGTTCTTCCATTAACTATAATTGGTGGTGCATCGAGAGTATAATCTTTACCATTTATTTTTGCTTTTTTTGAACCAATTTTTAGTTCAATAATTACCTCCCTAAATGTAAAATAATCTTCTGGTATTGCCTGAATTCTCCCATTTCCAGAATCAGCTACATAAACAAGACCATTTTTATAAAATATTTCTTCAGGGAATAAAAACTTTAGTGGCTCATAGGAAATATCAACCTGCATATTTGACTGGGGAGAATATGTTTTTGGTCCTCCTGCTCCACCAATCTCCTTAATAAAAGAGCCGTCTTTTAATGAGAACGAGTAAGCCTTATGATTGAATCTATTCACTAAAATTATAAATCTATCCGAAATTGCAAAGTGGTGAAAACTTGTTACACTTTTTGGAATATCCTTAAGTTGAAGGTTTGATCGAACATTGCCATTTGAAAGGTCAAAGGAAATAATATGTCCACTCCCAGTTGCAACATAAATGTAATCTTTTACGTAAAGTCCGGTTATTGCCTCTTTTTGTGTTATTTTAAAATCTTTGACTAAATTATCATTTGCAAATTTATAAACTGAATTAGAAATTTTATCTAAAGCATAAATATTACCAGCATCATCATTTTTTATACTTATAAAAGAGGCTTCTTTACCTATATTTAGTGTTTTTACAAGCTTATCTTCATTAAATTTATAAATTGTAGATAAATCAGTCTCGGATAAAGCATAGATTGCATTTCTGTTTATTGCAGAAACTCCAATTACTTGTAGAACTAATCTATCTGTAATGCCACTTTTACCAGACAAGATTCCATCTTTAGAAGATATTATTTTTAGTCCTCCTGTATAATCATCACTAATATATATTAAGTCGTTATTATCAAGACATATTGCAATTGGCCAGTGTAATTCAAGATCGTTCTTTGGTTCTATCTGGATAGTGTTTGTGGAGGAAGTTTCTATGTTCAATGTAGTTAACCCTCTTTTAAGAACGGAGGCAATAACTAAAGTATCATTACTTAAAACTTCTATTGCCTGGGTATAAATATTTGTTTCTATACTCTTTTTAAATCTTTTTTCATTATCGAAAATAAATATTTTTCCATTAGAATCGGCAACGAAATAGGTTCCATTGCTATAAGCTATGGCAGAAGGAAGATAAACATATTCTTCTCCATAGGCTTTAACTTCCTTTAATTCGTTATCTACAACAAAAAAACCTCTTTTGTTTTTATCAATAAAAGCAAATCCATAAGTAGGAACAGTTGTTACATCTTTTATTGAAAGAAATACCTCTCCAGAAATATTTGAGAATACTTTTAGAAATTTTCCCGTATTCGAAAAAACGCAGAATGTCTCCTCAGTTATTGCAACAACGTTTCCATTACTGAGCTCAGAAGCTTTTAGATAATCTTTCCTACCATTATGTTGCATAAATTCAGTTCTAAATATGCCATCTTCCGAAAATAATTGGACTCTCCCATTTTTTTCCGTATGAGATTCAATTGACGTAACGTAAATATTTTTACCACTACAGCTTAACCCGGTTATTTCAATAAAAGCTCCTTCATTTTCACCATATCCGCCAAACCAGAAAAGTGGCTTAAAATTATTGTCATAAACTTGTATCCGAGAATTATTAACATCAGCAACGTAAACAAACTTTCCGTTATATGAAACACTCGAAGCAACCTCAAAAAAGCCAGGTGTCCAATTAGAGCCGTAAATTCTAATTTCTTCTCCAATCGCGAATGCTACTAAAGACATAGGAGCACAAGTTAAAACAATGGTTAAAAGAAAAACCAATATTTTCTTCATTTTCTTTAAATTATAGCTTAAATAATCTTTTTTGATAACAAATAAACCAAATAAATTTTCTTTTGCTATTTTTAATTACATAAAGAGGGTAGTTTTTTAGAATAAATTTCTAAGAATATACTTGAGAGATTTAATTATTAAACAAAAACAGGGGTCCTTCGGATAGCTTAATGATACGCTCCTCAGGGTGGGGGTGTCCTTCCCGAATGTATTTATCGGGGATCCAGACCATTTTTGTCTTTAATAATTTCTCATACTTAGGAGTGATTGAATTAGCAATTTTACCCCACTATATATATTATGAAGGTATATAATATGAAGGTTTTATTTTTACACATTTTGGAAGATGTAGAAATATGGAACTATTCTTAGTATTCTAGATTCCCGCAATCACTAAGAATGACACTTAGAAGTGAATCTTTTTTGAAATTGCACTGAAGGATCTAAGTATCTACGCTCTCCTGTAAAAGTACAGCTTTTTAAACTCTTTAAATTATAAATGGGACTTTTATATTGCATTTACTGCATCTTACATCTTTTGTTATCCCTACGACATTTGCTAAGTAACCTGTTCTACTTACAAGCAAATTACCACAATTTGGGCAGTAAGAATTTTCTTTACCCTCAATCATTGCGTTTCCTATATAAACATAATTAAGCTTCTCTCTCATAATATCAAAAGCAACTAACAAAGTTTCAATCGGGGTTTTTGGAATTTTCATTTTGTAGTTTGGAAAATACCTTGACAAGTGAAGAGGTATATCTGGACTAATATTCGCAATAAAATCTCTAAGCTCGAAAAACTCCTCTTTGGTATCATTTAAAGATGGTATTATCAAATTTGTAACTTCTACAAAAGAATGTTCGTGCGATAGCTCAATCGTTCTTTTTACTGGTTCAACATTGCCTTTACAGATTTTCTTGTAGAATTCACTTTTTGTTGATTTTAAGTCTATATTTAGTGCATCTACCAGAGGAAGTAAATTTAAAAGAGGTTTTTCATTTATATAACCATTTGTTACAAGAGCTGTTTTTAATCCCTGCTCTTTAAAAAGTTTAAAGGTATCATAAACAAATTCATAGCTAATTGTTGGCTCATTATAGGTAAAAGCAATTCCTATTGAATCATACTCTTTTGCAAGATCAAGAAGTATTTCTGGACTTACATTATTAGTTTGATTATTTCCTTCAACTAATTCCCAATTTTGACAGAATTGACATCTCAAATTACAGCCATTTGTGCCAACCGATAAAATTTTACTACCAGGGTAAAAGTGAAATAGAGGTTTTTTTTCAATTGGGTCTAAACCTATGGAAACTATTTCTCCATAAAGCACATTATAGAGCTTGCCAGACTCATTATAGTAAGCTTTGCAAAATCCATATTTATTCTTATAAATAATACACCCTCTCGGGCAAGTTTCGCATAATATTTTGTCTTCATTCAATCTTGAATAAAACTTAGCTTCTTTCACGTTTCTACTTTATTACTACCCCCCACTAATATGTTACCTCATTTAATTCCCTTTTGAATTTATTATTTTTGTTTCATCAAAAAATTTAAATGAGCTACTAATACTTACATTTTATAAGATTCTTTAGAGATTGAAATATTTTTATTTCTTTTACTTTTATTTATTTGAAATTGT
This sequence comes from Caldisericota bacterium, assembly GCA_052034135.1. Classification (GTDB taxonomy): domain Bacteria; phylum Caldisericota; class Caldisericia; order UBA6126; family JAGPKI01; genus JAGPKI01. Next base: position 36,525 of record JBPOJC010000024.1, read on the forward strand.
CTTACATTTGCTCTCGAAGAAGCCTACACAACCCAGTCATCCTAAGGAGCGTATCATTTTAAGCAACTGAAAGGTCACCCACCCTCCCCGCCACCCTGAGAGAGCGTATTTTGCGACCGAAGGAACTCAGTATTTAAAACATAGAAGAGGGGATTCCTCAATACATGTGCGATAATACCGCACTTCGGAATGACGGTTGGGTGGTGTCACCCTGAGGGAGCGTATTTTGCGACCGAAGGATCTCCTCATCTAAAGTTCGTCAAACACAAATATGAATAAAAAGGAGAAGAAAGAACAGACAAGAATGTCTGTTTTACACCAAAATGATTAAATGAGGAGATTCTTCGCTAACGCTCAGAATGACTGCGAGGTTGTAGGAGATTCCTTAAGGACGTGTGCGATAATACCGCACTTCGGAATGACGGTGGGTGGTTATCCTGTAGAGAGTCCTTCCAGCGACAAGGAACCTCTTCACCAACCAGTCACCCTGAGGAGCGCTCATACCAGCGACGAAGGGTCTCCTTCTCTTCTCGTCATTCCCTTGTTTTTTCTTGTCATTCCCGCGAAAGCGGGAATCCAGTGTTTTACTATGTCATCCCATGAAAATGGGAATCCAGGAAGCAAAGAAAAATGGATCCCCAATAAATGATTTCGGGGATGACATTTTTGTTGATTTCGGGGATGTCATTTTTGATGATTTCGGGGATGTCATTTTTGTTGATTTCGGGGATGTCATATACCTATACTTCACAATGATTCCAGTTAAGGCAAATCGACTAATTTACTTTAAGATTTAACTATATTATAATTTTAGAAAAGTAATAAACACTTCTATGCAAAAGATAGTAACTTGTGTTTGAAGTATCGAAAGAGTGGCAAAATTAGACCTTTTAAGGATAGAATAAAATGAGTGGTACTATTTATATTTTAACAAATTCAAAGAATGTTTTAGATAGTATAAAAGAAAGTTTAGAACCTATACCATTTGTAAAAGTTATTGGAGAAGGCACTTTAGGTCAAGGTTTAGATCTTATAGATAAATCTCCACCTGACATAATACTATTAGGTGAAGACTTAAATGTAGATGAAATAACTCAAATAAGAGGAGAATTCAATAAAAATAAAAAACTTGAGAATATTCCAGTTGTATATTCATTAAATACTTCTGACGCTTCTAAAGTTGATCTTTTATTTAAAAATAATCTTGTAGATGATTACTTCCCACTAAACTACAACCTTTCAGAAAGAGAGCTTAGAATCGCTAAACTATTAGAATTAAAGAAATTAAAAGAAGAAATTGGAAATCTTAGAATTGAAAACTTATATTATCAATCAGAGCTTGCTAATTTCGAGAGAAGAAGATTCTATTTTGACAAAAAGAAAAACGAAGAGAATAAAGAATCTCTGATTAATGTAATGCATAAAATTAGAACCTTTTTAACAGGAATAAAGGGAGGAGTAGAATTATTATTGGATAATGAAGTGAAAGGTGAAGACAGGGAAAAAATTATAGCTCTTATAAAGCGCAACATAACTGAATTTGAAGAGTTCATTAATGCCGAGGATCTAACATTAAAAGAAGAGAAAAAAAACAATGAACCAAAAGTAACTCAATTTAAAAGTATTTTTGATGATGTTTCTAAAAGAGCTCAAATTGAAGCAAGAAAAAAGAGCATTTCTCTATTCTTAACACCTCTTAAGCAAGATTTTTCAGTTTTATCGGATGCAAACGATTTAGAATTTGGATTAGAAAGTATTATGCAAGGCATTATTCATTCAACAAAGAGTGGAAGCATTATTAAGGGAGATGTTAAACCTCAAAATGCTGGAAATCTTTTAGAAGTTTCTTTTCAAATTAGTAATGATTCAATAAATAGAAGTGTTTTTGAAGATTATATTGAGCATCATCCTGAAGCTATAGATTTTTTGCTTGCTCAGAAGAATAAACTGAAAATTTTGGAGTTTGAACAAAACATAATTATTCGTTTTCAACTTCTTAGACTTTCATAATATTTCTTAACTCTAAAAATTATTAAAGTTATAAGAATAAATATTCCCTCTGATAAAACAATATAAATTTTTCGCATTTCAATATGCTCTTTTGTTAAATATCCTTCCTCTAATATCTTAAGCGTATTTACATGAATATCAGTATCTCCGCCATGTTCATTGCAGATACTGTGATAAATTCCTGTAACTTCCACTATATCTCCTCTCACATTATATTTACCATAGTGATTAATATCTTTAATGAAATTTTTTGAGAGCCATACGCCTATAGCATTGCCTTCATTGTCGAGCACATTGATCCATCTATTATTGCCTCTCCCTAAAGGCTCACCAATTACTTCTCCCTTAAATCTAATGATTTTACCATTATATTTGGATGGATTATTAATAAGAGTTGAAACTTTTAGATACGAAGCCTCTTCTGCCTTGATGTTATATGCTGGTAGAAAAAAGAAGATAACTATGATTATTGTTAGAAAAGAAGGCATCTTCTTTTTCATATTAAGCCTTCTCGAATATGCTTCTAAAAATGAAAAGGATAAACACAAACGCAGCAATAAATTCAATTCTTCCCAAAAACATATTAATTATATAAGTAACCTTCAGTGAATTAGCCATCGCTGGACTTGTGACTCCACAGCTTAATCCCACATTAGCTCCTGCAGAAATTGACTCAAAAAGAGCTGGAACAATAGGCACTCCATTAATAACTCCAACAATAGCTCCTACTGTATGCATAACAATGTATAATAATATTATTAAAGCAGCGGATTTTACTATCTTTTCGTTGAGAACTATGTCCTGCAAATGATGAAATTTCTCAACAGAAACTCCGCTTCGAGGAAGAAAATATTTTTTAATATCGGCAATTATTGCTTTGAAAACAACCCCAGTTCTTATACTCTTAAATCCTCCAGCAGTTGAAGCAGAATATCCACCAAATGCCATAGCAAGCATAATTGCAATAAGCCCAATATTGCCCCACTGATTAACAAATTGAGTAGCGTAAATTGTCATTGACCCTGTGCCCGTATGCCCTGAAACGAGGATAAACAACCCTCTTCTTATAAGTGGTAGAAAATTAGAATATATACCCTCCCTGATTAACCCATATGTAAGAAGCATTCCTGTTAAAGATAGAGTTACAATAAATGTTTTTGATTCTATGTCTCTAAAAACTTCTTTCTTGTCTTTTCTAAACCATACATAATAATGAAGACCAAAATTCATTGAACCAAGTATCATAAATAACATAGAAATTATTTCTATTGGAAAACTATGATAGTAAATAGTGTTTTGAGATTGTGGAGCAAATCCACCAGTACTCCATGAAGTCATAAATACACATACTCCATGGAAAAGAGCTCTTAATGGGCTCATTCCATCATATATTCCGGCAAAAAGATAAAATATTGCTCCAATAAAAAGATATACAAGGCTTATAAGCCATATTGCTTTCCCTGTTTCTCTTACAGAAGGAATTAATCTTTCTTCTTTACCTTCACCAACAAGAGCTTTAAAACCCACACCAGATGGAGGTAGAAATACAAGCGCAATGACAATGATCCCCTGTCCACCCATAAAAGTAAGTAGATGTCTCCACAAATTAAGACTTATTGGGATGTGATCTATATTTTGAATTATAGCAAGCCCAGTTGTAGTAAAACCACTCATTGTGTCAAAGCAGGCATCTAAATAGGACGAAAAATATCCACTTAAATAATATGGTATGGCTGCAAGCAACATAGCTATGATCCATGATAGAGCTACCGCTGACATTCCGTGAACCCACTCTGCCTCTTTTGCTCCTTTGAATAAATTTTTTAATATAAAACCAGTTAAAAAACAGGCAAGAAAACCTATTAGAAAATCAAGAGAAGAATTTAATTCATTTAATATAAGTCCTGTTATAAGAGGAATTAGCATTGTGAACCCAAAATAATATATAATTGAGCCAGTTAAATTTAAAACTGCACTCCAATCTTTGCTATTAATTCGCCTTATCATAATAAGATACTAAAGATGATGTAGATTAAAATTATTTCAAATATTAAAATAGCTCCTGCAAAAAGGATTTCAACAATAATACCCCAAATTGCATTAAGGTTAATTCGATCCATTTTTATTTGTCAACCGAAAGAGCACCCTTTACATGCTCTAAATTATCCCTTCTTGTTATTATGTACAATGTATCATCTTTGTTAATTAAGCTTTTACCTGAAGGTATCATTATTTCACCGTTTCTGATTATGGAAATTATGAGTGAATCTTTTGGAAACTTTAGCTCCGAAATTTTCTTGCCAATAGAAGGGAAATCTTCTTTTATTATAAATCTAACTATTTCAAACTTGCTTTTTCTATCAAGAAATGTTGGGATAATGAATGGAAATCCGCAGTCTTTGCACCTTATAATTTCATGCATCATTTTTGATATTATGTAAGGAGTTGTAAAGACAAAATCAACTCCTGACTTCTTAAATATGCCTTCATTTCTTATGTCGTTAACTCTTGCCAGTGCTATTTTTGCTTTAAAGCTTATTTTCGCGAGTAAACATACAACAAAATTAACCTCATCACTTCCTGTAGCTGCAATTAAATAATCAGCATCCTTACTTCCTGCAGATTCAAGAACAGAGTAGTCAGCTCCATCTCCATTTATTACAAGAGCATTTAATTTAGATGCTATATTTTCACATTTTCCAGCATCTTTTTCAACAATAGCTACTGTAATTCCATCATCTAAAAGCTCTTTTGCAAGATTCCTGCCAACTTTTCCACCACCTACAATTACAGCATACATTTTACTTTTCTCCTATTCTATCTTCATTTTTTCCAAAAGTTCTAAAAGCTTTATGAATTGCAGGAACAGTAACAACAGTAATAATTCTATCGCCTTTTTGTAAGATCTCGTCTTCTTTTGGAAGAAAACTTTTCCCTCTTCTTATTATAGCAACAACTCTTATCTCTCCCTCTATTTCTATGTCTTTTACTCTTTCTTCTCTGCCAACTGGTTCATAAACATGCTCCATAATTTCAATATCATTTTCACTTATATAGAGATGAGCACTGTTTTCACCCATAATAAATCTGCTATATACCTGCTCTGCTCCCAAAACTGTTGGGGAAACTATTTCTAAACCTAATTCTTTAAATGTTTTTTCTCTTCCTGGATCAAAAACTCTTGCTATTGCACGCCTCACACCAAATATATTTTTAGCCACAGCAGATGCCATTATGTTTGCATTGTCGTCATCAGTTAAAGCAGCAAATACATCAGCCCTTTCTATTCCAGCATTTTTAAGAATCTCCTCATCGAAGCCCATACCGACAAGAGTTAAACCGTCAAACTCCGGGGGTAGACGATTAAATGCATCAGGATTCTTATCAATTACTGATACATTATGCCCATCTCTTGAAAGCATTGCTGCTACTCGAGAACCAACAAGTCCACAACCAACAATAATTGCATACATAAAATTTCACTTACCTTTTTAAATTTTTTAACAGCAAGCAAGGATTTTATAACGCTTAATTTTAAAATCAAGTGGGTAAATTTACCATGAAAACATTGTTCTTAATAAATATTTTAAACCATTTTTCTTATTTTACATATTTAAATTAGCGAAAATTTTAATTTTTTGTTAGGAGGTATTAAATGAAGATTTCTAAAAAATCTTTAATTCTTTTTTTGGCGTTAATTCTCAGTATAGGGTTTTTTGGTTTTTCATTTGCTCAACCCGAAGAGCCACCCCAAAAAGAAAATCCACGCATTATTAATGTAAGTGGAACTGGCAACATTAGTGCAAAACCTGATATGGGCAGAGTAAACCTTGGAATTGTAATAGAAGGGGCATCAGCCAATGAATCACAAAGTAAAAATAATGAAATATCTAATAAGATTATTGATTCTATAAAAGCAACAGGGGTTAACGAAGAGGATATTCAAACTATTGAATATTCAATTAATCCTATTTACAAATACGAAGAAGGAAAGCCACCAATAATTACAGGTTATCAGACTGTACATATGCTAAATATTAATGTTTACGATATTGAAAAAATTGGTGCAGTAATAGATGCCGGAACTACCGCAGGAGCTAATAGAGTTGGAGGCATATCGTTCGATATAAAAGATAAAAAATCGTTGGAAATGAAAGCCTTAGAAGAAGCCGTTAAAGATGCAAGAAAGAAAGCTGATACAGCCCTTGCTGCAGAAAGCGAAAAGGTAATTAAATTGATAAGTATGAACGTTGGAAATGAATCTTTGCCTATTATGCCTCCAAGAAGTAAATCGGACTTAACAGGTAGTTCATCCACACAGCTCATGCCGGGACAATTAGAAATAGTTGTGACAGTGTCTGCTACATTTTCGTTTTAGTTACGGTATTTGCACTTTTCATCATTCTGAGCGTTAGCGAAGAATCTTCTATTTTAACTTTTTGTGCATTTGTGATGATAAGATCCTTCGGGAGCAAAATAAAAATACGCTTTCTCAGGGCGACCCCCGCCCCACAGTCATTCCGAAAGTGCGTCTTTTTGCACACGTATTGAGGAATCTCCTTGTTGCCATAACGTCTTTCTGAGCGAAGCGAAGAATCTCCTCATTTAATCTTTTCATTTTTTATTCACGTTTGGGCTTATTTCGCATGAGGGTAAAAAGAGGAGACCCTTCGTCGCTTTCAGATACGCTCCTCAGGGTGACGGGGATGGTTGGATTCCCGCTTTCGCGGGAATGACCACTCCTCCTCATTCTGAGAGTACTTACCGTCATTCCGAGCGAAGCGAAGAATCTCCGTTTCTGTCATTCCGAAGTGCTGTATTATTGCACAAGTCCTTAAGAATCTCAGTATTTTAATCATTTTAGCGTAAAACAGTCATTCTTGTCTGTTATTTCTTCTCCTTCAGCTTGCGGCTTCTGTGTGACGAAGTTTAGAAGAGGAGACCCTTCGTCGCTGTGATAAGCGCTCCTCAGGGTGACGGGGGTTAATGGAAGACTTTCGTCGCTTTCAGATGCATTCCTCAGGAAGACGGAGAGCAGTGTGCAGAGTTTGTAGGTTTGTAATTAT